>NZ_JBEVTM010000072.1:0-512 GCF_040884255.1 Olsenella sp. AGMB03486 | reverse complement strand
AAGCGGCACACCGTCGGATAGGATCCCGCGTAGCCCTGCTCGGCGACGAGCCTGTCGAAGATCTTCTGCGCGCTGTGGCGCTGCTTCCTGGGGACGGAGCGGTCGTCCACGAGTATGCCGACGATAAAGTCGGCGTACCTGTCGATTGCAGGCCTCTTCCTCCTTTCCGCCACAGGCGGCTGCGGGGAGAGGTCCTCCATCCTCGAATACTTGTACACGCTGTTGCGGCACACGCCGAGGGCCTCCGCTATCTCGGTCGGCCCGGCTCCGTCGGCATCCATCCGTCTGATACATTGTTGTACGTCAGGGGACACGGTCATCTTTCCTTTCCTCCTTCTGGCGGGACGTTCGTCGCTGTCTTGCCCGCCAGAAAGGAATTGTGGGGCATGGCCGTGACCTCTGGCTCATGTGCGGAGAGATGCCATGTCCCGTGAACGGGATGTGCAGAAACAGATCATCGGGATGTTCAATTCCTGGTGATATTACCGTTCACTTCTTATTGAAAGAAAACA
>NZ_JBEVTM010000071.1:0-518 GCF_040884255.1 Olsenella sp. AGMB03486 | reverse complement strand
TGGAATACCTTGCCGAATACCTCGAGGCAGAATGCGCGAGCAGGGATGCCTCGAGGAAGGCGTCCCTGCTCAGGAGGTGCGCGCTTCCGCAGGCGAAGACGTTCGACGGCTACGACTGGACATCCGTCTCCTGGCCGGAAGGCTTCGGCCGGGCGGACCTGCTCTCGCTCTCGTTCCTCGGGAGGCGCGAGGACCTCGTGCTCATGGGCGATGTCGGCACCGGCAAGACCCACATGCTCGAGGCGATCTGCTCGCTGTGCTGCCAGCAGATGCGCCCTGCAAGGTTCTTCACCGCATCGTCGCTGGTCATGCGCCTGAGGCGCGCACGCGATGCAGGATCGCTCGACCGCGAGCTCGCCCAGCTCGCGAAGGCCGACATCCTGGGAATAGACGAACTCGGCTTCCTCCCCCTCGACACCGACGGGGCGAGGCTACTCTTCCAGGTCATATCCGAGAGCTACGAGCGGCAGTCCCTCGTGATCACCACGAACCTCGAGTTCGCGCGCTGGGGCGCCGTC
>NZ_JBEVTM010000070.1:0-518 GCF_040884255.1 Olsenella sp. AGMB03486 | reverse complement strand
CGGGATGCCTTGCCGAATACCTCGAGGCAGAATGCGCGAGCAGGGATGCCTCGAGGAAGGCATCCCTGCTCAGGAGGTGCGCGCTTCCGCAGGCGAAGACGTTCGACGGCCACGACTGGACATCCGTCTCCTGGCCGGAAGGCTTCGGCCGGGCGGACCTGCTCTCGCTCTCGTTCCTCGGGAGGCGCGAGGACCTCGTGCTCATGGGCGATGTCGGCACCGGCAAGACCCACATGCCCGGGGCGATATGCTCGCTGTGCTGCCAGCAGATGCGCCCTGCAAGGTTCTTCACCGCATCGTCGCTGGTCATGCGCCTGAGGCGCGCACGCGATGCGGGGTCGCTCGACCGCGAGCTCGCCCAGCTCGCGAAGGCCGACATCCTGGGGACAGGCGAGCTCGGCTTCCTCCCCCTCGACACCGACGGGGCGAGGCTGCTCTTCCAGGTCATATCCGAGAGCTACGAGCGGCAGTCCCTCGTGATCACCACGAACCTCGAGTTCGCGCGCTGGGGCGCCGTA
>NZ_JBEVTM010000007.1:0-115648 GCF_040884255.1 Olsenella sp. AGMB03486 | reverse complement strand
GGCGGGTTCAAGACGCCTCCCTGTTCCCGGTCTATCATGGCAGCGCCAAAAATGGCCTTGGCATTCAACCGTTGATGGATGCGGTGACAGGGCTGTTCCAACCGATTGGGGAACAGGGGGGCGCCGCCCTATGCGGCAGCGTTTTCAAGGTTGAGTACACCGATTGCGGCCAGCGGCGTGTCTATCTACGGCTATACAGCGGAACGCTGCGCCTGCGGGATACGGTGGCCCTGGCCGGGAGAGAAAAGCTGAAAATCACAGAGATGCGTATTCCATCCAAAGGGGAGATTGTTCGGACAGACACCGCTTATCAGGGTGAAATTGTTATCCTTCCCAGCGACAGCGTGAGGTTAAACGATGTATTGGGGGACCAAACCCGGCTTCCTCGTGAAAGGTGGCGCGAGGACCCCCTCCCCATGCTGCGGACGACGATTGCGCCGAAAACGGCAGCGCAAAGAGAACGGCTGCTGGACGCTCTTACGCAACTTGCGGATACTGACCCGCTTTTGCGCTACGAGGTGGATTCCATCACCCATGAGATCATTCTTTCTTTTTTGGGCCGGGTGCAGTTGGAGGTTGTTTCCGCTTTGCTGTCGGAAAAATACAAGCTTGAAACAGTGGTAAAGGAACCCTCCGTCATTTATATGGAGCGGCCGCTCAAAGCAGCCAGCCACACCATCCATATCGAGGTGCCGCCCAACCCGTTTTGGGCATCCATAGGACTGTCTGTTACACCACTCCCGCTTGGCTCCGGTGTACAATACGAGAGCCGGGTTTCGCTGGGATACTTGAACCAGAGTTTTCAAAACGCTGTCAGGGATGGTATCCGTTACGGGCTGGAGCAGGGCTTGTTCGGCTGGAACGTAACGGACTGTAAGATTTGCTTTGAATACGGGCTTTATTACAGTCCGGTCAGCACGCCGGCGGACTTCCGCTCATTGGCCCCGATTGTATTGGAACAGGCATTGAAGGAATCGGGGACGCAGCTGCTGGAACCTTATCTCTCCTTCACCCTCTATGCGCCCCGGGAATACCTTTCCAGGGCTTATCATGATGCGCCGAAATACTGTGCCACCATCGAAACGGTCCAGGTAAAAAAGGATGAAGTTGTCTTTACTGGCGAGATTCCCGCCCGCTGTATACAGGCATACCGTACTGATCTGGCCTTTTACACCAACGGGCGGAGCGTATGCCTTACGGAGCTGAAAGGATATCAGGCCGCTGTCGGTCAGCCGGTCATCCAGCCCCGCCGTCCAAACAGCCGCCTGGACAAGGTGCGCCATATGTTTCAGAAGGTAATGTAAAGATACATAATCGTCAAGACGGCAACAATCAGAAGTTATGGAGGGTAACAATGGAATATAGTAAGGAAGATTTAATGGAAGCAAAAAAGCAAATTTGGGGAGTGGGAGAGAACATGGGAACAGAGGAAAGTAAAAAAATCTGGGAGGAGAACGCACAATTTTGGGATAATGCAATGGGTGACGAATCTAATGAATTTCACAGAGAGGTAGTGCGTCCCAAAGTAACGGAACTTCTATCTCCGTGAGAGTAAGAACGCATTCAAATTCGTGCGGGAACTTTCCGTAGAACACCCAATCGACTTTATGGTAAGAACAATTAACAGCCGGAAGCTCGCACTCTCTGGGCAGGGAAAGTGCTCACGCAAAAACCTCTGGAAGTTCATTCAATCGTTCTGCTTTGATGAGGATGGCTACAAGAAGGGGTCGGACTGGGAGCAACTTTACAGTGACTTGGTCAGCTTCAAGCTAAATTACGTTGAGAGCTCCTCAATATGCTTCGACGACGGACATGGTATGTACCGAGATATCAGGACTATGTCTCCTGGCACGCAAACAAATATCCTTCTCGAGTACATCGTTCACAAGGATACGAATCTCCCGCTGCTCATCGACCAGCCGGAGGACAATGTCGACAACCAGACGATTTACAGTAAGATCCGGGGCTGGTTTAAGGATTTGAAACACTCACGACAAGTGATAGTCGTTACGCACGACGCAAATTAGATGCTAAAAATTTGTAATTAAGAAGGAGTGATTACATGAACAAAAATATAAAATATTCTCAAAACTTTTTAACGAGTGAAAAAGTACTCAACCAAATAATAAAACAATTGAATTTAAAAGAAACCGATACCGTTTACGAAATTGGAACAGGTAAAGGGCATTTAACGACGAAACTGGCTAAAATAAGTAAACAGGTAACGTCTATTGAATTAGACAGTCATCTATTCAACTTATCGTCAGAAAAATTAAAACTGAATACTCGTGTCACTTTAATTCACCAAGATATTCTACAGTTTCAATTCCCTAACAAACAGAGGTATAAAATTGTTGGGAATATTCCTTACCATTTAAGCACACAAATTATTAAAAAAGTGGTTTTTGAAAGCCATGCGTCTGACATCTATCTGATTGTTGAAGAAGGATTCTACAAGCGTACCTTGGATATTCACCGAACACTAGGGTTGCTCTTGCACACTCAAGTCTCGATTCAGCAATTGCTTAAGCTGCCAGCGGAATGCTTTCATCCTAAACCAAAAGTAAACAGTGTCTTAATAAAACTTACCCGCCATACCACAGATGTTCCAGATAAATATTGGAAGCTATATACGTACTTTGTTTCAAAATGGGTCAATCGAGAATATCGTCAACTGTTTACTAAAAATCAGTTTCATCAAGCAATGAAACACGCCAAAGTAAACAATTTAAGTACCGTTACTTATGAGCAAGTATTGTCTATTTTTAATAGTTATCTATTATTTAACGGGAGGAAATAATTCTATGAGTCGCTTTTGTAAATTTGGAAAGTTACACGTTGAGCTCGGGCATCCTGGCCGAGCCCTCCTCGTAGCCGGAGATGACCGCTATGAGCACCGTCTCGTCGCCGTCCGTGGCCACGATTGGCGCGTCCTCGCAGTCGCATGACCAGCCGTCGCCCGCGTGGACTTCGTATCCCCTGTGGGCGAGGTAGTCTCTCACGACGCCCTCGCACGTGGCGACGAGACTCTCCTCGGTCACTGCTGCGGCGCTCTCTGTCTTCTCGGTCATGGTGACCTCCCTAGGACGTGGGAAGGCCCTTTGCCCTCCCTCGCCCAACGAGCGGCAAGGCCCGCGTGGCGGGGCGGCGCGCCCTTGCGGGCGTGGCGCGGCGCCGACCAGTCGCGCGGGCCGTCAGGGAGCGGGAAGAGGTGCTTGCTCCCTGTGCCAGCGTATTGGGCGAGGGTGGGCTTGGAGGTGTCGGCGCGGAAGTGCGGCGAACTTCTGCACCGACCCGGTGCGGGCGCGCCGCTCGCCTCCGCGCCGGCTGGGCTTACTGGATGGCGCGAATGGCTTGCAGCCGAGCAGGCTGCTTTCCGTTGGCCATTGTCCCTCTCCATGAATCCGCTGCGGTTCGATTCTGGATCTGAGGACGATGGCCAAAAGCCCGGGAGGTCTTGGCTGCTCTCATACCTGCGCCAACAGCATGGCGTAATCTGAGGAACGGAGGCCAGTGGGATGGAACTGCTCCGTTCGACTCAAGAGATCTGCGGCTCTACTCGCAGCAGCATCATATAGCTTCTGGCGTCGACGGTTCTGTCCTGCAGGTGAGAAGAACGGCGCAAAGCAAGTTCGTCTGCACGAATCGTTTCCGCTCCTTATTCAGCTTCAGGATTCTTGTCTTTGTCTGCACGTGTGCGCCTGGGCAGAGCGGAGCTGGTATGATGCCTGCAGGACCACAAGAAGCCATATCTTCTGCAGGTACGGGAAAGGGGCACATGAAGGATCGTGATGCAGCTGGAGACGCTCATAAGGCGCAGTACAGCACGGGCGAGGAGATCGCGAACTCGGTGAGCCATGGGGTGGGAGCGCTCCTGTCGATCGCCGCGCTGGTCCTTCTCATTATGCGTGCCCTCATGCATGGTGGAGGGGTGCATCTTGCGGCAGCCCTCCTCATGGGGATATCGCTCGTGCTCGAGTTCCTGTTCTCGACGCTCTACCATGCCCTGCGTCCGAAAGCGGCAAAGGCCGTCTTCCGGATTCTGGACCACAGCGCCATCTATCTGCTGATTGCAGGAAGCTATGCGCCCTACTGCTTCATAACGCTGAAGGATGCGGGCGGCATCGCCCTCGGCATCACGGTATCGGCGATAGCGGCCGTGGGGATCGTCTGCGAATGCTTCCTGCGCGAGCGCCAGCCGAAGTGGGTATCTGCCCTCATCTATCTCGCCTTGGGCTGGCTCGTTATCTTCCATATCGGGGACATCATGCGGCTCCTGCCAGAGCAGGGATTTGCGCTGCTTGTGGCAGGTGGCATCTTCTACACCGTGGGCTGCCTCTTCTATGTGAAGAAGGGCATGCCCTACTTCCACTTAATCTGGCATCTCTTCGTGCTCGCCGGTGCTGCCTGCATCACGCTCTGCGCCCTTCTCTACGTCGTATAGCCAGCCTGCTGCTTCGAGGAGCGATTGACCACAAGACCGTGCATCCTGTGCGGGAACATTGAGGAATCTGCTTGTGGGCGAGAGGCCCGAAGAGCAGCATCTACGAGACTGCAACGAGCTTGAGATAAAAGCATGCCATCCTGCAGACAGGAAGTCCCGCAGGATGGCATGCATTGGGATGGCGAGCGATGGGTTCGCGCTACGCGTTGATTTTGTCTGCAAGCACGACATCCTCGAGGATCTGCGCGGCGCAGGTCACGCAGGCCGGACAGGGCATGAGGACCTTGCCGGTGCCCTGGCCCTTGATCGTGCCGCAGCGGGTGGAGCCGACTGCCTCGTTGAAGCGGTTGACGAGCTCACGGGACACGCCATAGGTCTTGGCCTTCGTATGTGGCGCTTCGAGATTGCCGTCGCTTGTGGCAAGGCCTGCAATCATGCAGGCACCAGCAACGGCGCCGCATGTCCCTTCCATGCCGCCCATGCCGAGACCAAGGCCTTCGGCTGCACGGAACATGGTCTTTTCGTCGACCCCGAAAAGGTCGCAGTACGTGCAGGCAACAGCCTGCGCACAGTTATAGCCACGGCGGTGGCGTGCCGCAGCCTCCTCGACTCTGGATTCCATGATGGTGTCCTCTCGCTTCAGTGGGCCGAAGGCAGGCTGCCTTCGGCCCATAATGCCTGCCACCATCCTACTACTCACGTCAGCCGCATCTGAAGCGGACTGCGGCAGCAGAACGCCTCCTGGCATGTCTTGCAGGAGGCGTTCTCATGAAGCTCTGAAAGAGATGCTATTCATCGTGGGGGATGCCCTCGATCGGTGCCCATTTGACGCCTGGAAGCGGACGCGTCATGCCTTCAACCTTCTTCTGCGTGCCGGCAGGATCTTCGACCCAGTTCCTGTAGAACTCGAACGGGCACTCCGGTGCGCCATAGCGCTCTTCGCCTGAGTTGATGGTGCCGGTGTAGCCGCGATGCAGCAGCTTGTAGAGGTGGTTCTGCGACTGCCAGTTCTGGCGGGCATCGCGGATGGCAGAGATCGAGAGCTGCGCGTACTGGTAGCCGTAGTCCTCGGTGCCTGTCATTCCGAGGATATGGCCATCGAAGCCGCAGATGGAGCTGTGTCCGAAGTAGGAATAGACGCCGTCGAAGCCGGTTGCGTTGGATACGGCAGCATAGACGTTGTTGCACCATGCCATGACCGGCACGACATTGACCTCTTCCTGCTTGGCGGGATACATGTAACCCTGGGAGCGGATGATGAGCTCGGCTCCGCGCATCGCGCAGTCGCGCCAGATCTCGGGGTAGTTTCCGTCGTCGCAGATGATAAGAGAGACCTTCATGCCCTTGGGGCCTTCGGAGACATAGGTGCGGTCTCCCGGATACCAGCCTTCGATAGGCGTCCAGGGACTGATCTTGCGGTACTTCTGGACAATCTCTCCTGTGTCGGAGATGAGGATCAAGGTGTTGTAGGGCACCTTCTTCGGATGCTCTTCATGGCGCTCGCCAGTAAGGGAGAAGACGCCCCAGACATGGTTCTCGATGCAGGCCTTCTTGAAGATGGCGACCTCAGGCCCATCGACAGTCGTGGCGTTCGCCATCATCTCATCGAAGTCGTACATGATGCCGTGGGTGCTGTATTCCGGGAAGACGATGAGGTCGAGGCCAGGCAGGCCGCTCTTGAGCCCCTTGATATAGTCGGCGATCTTCTGGCAGTTGGCTAGGATTCCTGCCTGGTCGTGAAGCCTTGGCATCTTCCAGTTGACGACAGCGACACCGACGGTGTCCGCGCTCGACGAGATATCCCCATGGTTCATGGATGACTCCTTCCCAAGCGATGCAGCATGAAAAGCCTGCCTGCAGGACCTCTTCCTGCTTGTCGCAATCATCTGCTTCTGGCATGTACGGAATGTAACCAGTGCGCGGCCTGGAGGTTGCGGGATGGCAAGAACGGTGTATCAGGTATAGGCTCTTTCGGCAATGCGCAGGGAAGCTGCCGGGCCATCATTGCAGGGCTCCGGCTAGCTGCGGCAGGACAGCCTGCCCATGAGCTGCCTGCGTGCAATTGCTACGAGATCCTTCCTGCGGATACATCTGCCTTCGGCTTTCCGGATCAGCTTGCAGGGTGTCTCGGAGGTGTGCCCCAGGGCTCTATGCACAAGGAAGCCATCCTCAACGACAATCTCCAGCTGGTGGATGAGGCAGGTAAGGATGCACTCATCCAGGCGGTGACAGCCTATCCCTCGATGCTCTTCGTGCTCTGTGGCCGCTGCCCGCTTCCGGGATGGCTAGCCGAGTATGAGCTTGCGCCAAGAGCTCACGATCGAGCCTGAAGACCTGCGGCTTGACGGACCCTGCGTCGTGAACCTCTGCCGTGAGCGAGGCATCGATATCGCGCCTGAGGATGCATAGATTCTGGCGGAGAGCGCTAAGGGCTGCCCGCTCATGATCGAGCTTGCGATGAACGAGATGGAGCGTACGGCCCGCATCAAGGGAACGCATCCGCATTTCACTCAGGAGATACTGGAATCCGCGAAGCTGTGTTTCTTCGTCTCTATGCAGGGGAGCGTCTTTGCACCACATCCTGCAGAGGAGCGCACGCTTGTCCTGAACGTTGCTCCGTTCGAGCGTTTCGATATAGGCCTCGCGCAGGCGCTTGCCGGCTACAGCAACGCCAAGAGCGTGATACGCCGCCTCCAGCGGACAACCTGCATGTTCAGCGAAGATGACATCGGTCGAATCAGGCTCTGGCAATCTTCCAGGACTTCCTGATCTGGAAAATGAAGCAGGAATGGAGCCCGGAGGAGCGCGAAGCGCTCTACCTCAAGGCGGCAGCATACTTCGAGAAGCAGCATGATGTCGTCATGGCCGTACGCTGCTACGGCCTCTGCGGCCGCCATGCCAAGGTCATCCAGCTCCTCGAGCGCCATGCCCATGAAGATTCCCGCCATGGGCATTTCCGCGAGCTCGAGCCCTGCTATCTTGCGGTTCCCGAAGATGAGGCACAAGACTCTCCTATCCTTATGATGGGCCTTTCCATGGTCTCATTCCTGAGGGCCGACTTCGACGTGTCCCGCTCATGGTATGACCGACTCTGTGCCTATGCAGCATGTCCTGGGCATAGCTTCGAGAAGCAGAAGCAGCTCGAGGTTGATATCCGCTATCTCGATATCGCCTGCTTTGTCCGCTCGGCTGACTCTGTCGTCGATCTCATGCCCCTGATTTACCAGGACATGGATGAGGATGAGCCTGCCTACCGCAGCTTCACCTTCTCCGCACAAGCGGACTTCCTTCCATCATCAATGGCGGCTGTAGCTTCAGCGCCTGGACGCCCGACGATGCCGCGCTCTATCGCGAGTTTGCAAAGCCGGTCGAGCGTGCATTAGGAGCTGATGGCGTCTGCCTTCCTGACTGTGCCATTGGCGGAAGCGCCCTTCTGTGTGGCGAGGATGTGCATGCCAGGATGCTGGACATCACGTCGAAGATCCAGGACATCTATCTCCATGGCTCTCTCGATGTCGAGTTCGCTGCGACAGGACTGCTTGCCCGCACGCAGGTGACCTATGGCTCTGCTGAAGATGAACGCCAGACCATACTGAAGATCAGGGAGAGCTTCCTTATGCGTGGCGAGGACTTCCTCATCCCTAATATCGATGCGATGCCTGCCCCGTGGCGACGTATCTTCGAGCGCTGCGAGCATGCGATCGACCTCATCATTCTCGAAACGATCACAGCCATTGCCATTTCCCCAGATAGAAGAAGAGGGCGGCACCTATGAAAGCCCTGACGGTGAGGGCGGAAGCTGGCGGGAGCCGCTTGCACGGGCGCTGGCCTCTGCTTACCGTTTCAGCTTCGTGCAGCCTATTGCCACCTTCGGCATCGCAGTGCTTCCCCTGCTCCAGGAGTCGGAATGGAACGAGGACCCGAAGTTCCTCGCCAGGACAATCGCTTTCGCACGGCAGCAGTCGACGTTCTATCCGAAATTCATGCAGCCTCCAGTGAAGCACGAGCGTCCCCTCACGCCGACCGAGAGAAGGTGCTCCGCCTCATTCCGCAGACCTCTCGAATGCCGCTATCGGCGAGATCCTGGAAATCAAGCTTCTGACCGTGAAAGCCCATGTCTCCCATATCATGCAGAAGCACGGCGTGACGACACGTGCCAAGGCGAAGGCGGCTGCACGGAAGCTGGGGCTTGTCTAGGGGCAGATGCACCGCCTGCGTGCCGGATATGCGCCAGATTTCGCATCTTTCGTCTATGCTGGTCTTGAGAGCGAAGGGACGGGTGCGATGGAGCGAGATCTCATCAAGATCAGCGAGATGGCGGGAATGCATGGCATATCGCGCCAGACGCTCATTCTCTACGACCGGAAGGGGCTCCTGAAGCCAGCCTATGTGAACGGGAGCGGCTATCGCTTCTATAGTGCAGACCAGATACCACGGCTGCGACTCATCTGCCTTCTGAAAGAGATGGGCGTGACGCTTGCGAAGATCGAGGGCTTCCTCGATGCGCCTTCTTCCTCTGGCATGCTCTCGCTCATAGATGAGCGCAAGTGCGCTGCCGAGCAGAAGATAGAAGAGCTCGAGCTCCAGGTCGAGGAACTCACGCAGCTCTCGGGCATCTACGAGCACATGGATGCAAAGCTTGCAGATGCTGGCCTGCCCCATATCGAGTGGCTGCCGAGACGCCGTGCTGCTTTCGCGCCATATCCGGATGCCGAAATGGATGAACGGAAGCTCCATCTCTCGCTCATGCATGCCTGGGACCAGGTCCTTGATGCAGGCCTTCTGCCTTCGAAGGGCTTTGGTTCCCTGCTTCAGACAACAGCGCTCAGAGGAGATGCACCGCTTCAGGGGGCAGGCAGCATCGTGCTTCTGCCCAGGAATGATGTGGCAGAGGAGCTTGAGACCATCGAGCTCCCTGAAGGCATCTATGTGACGCTCTATACCTCGTCCATGCCATATGATCCGAAGCCGGCAGGCAAGCTTCTTGCCTGGATGGAAAAGCATCGCTTTGTGCCGGACAGACAGGTCGTCTCCTGCTGCCTTCTCGATGCAGTGATGAGGCCCGAGGGGCAGGATGCCGATTTCTGCCGCCTCGAGATCCGCATTGCCGATGGAGTCTGAGGAAGAGTTTCCGAGATCTTCCCTTGACCCGATACCTGGTATACACCGCTATGCTTTCCGCTGACAGGCAGGAAGCCAGAAGGGATGATGCATGATGCCAGATATCCATGACCTCAGAAGCGCGCTCGACTATCTCAAGGACCAGCCAGGACAGCTGCTCGTGACCGATACAGAGGCCGACCCCGATGCAGAGATTTCGGGCGTCTATCGCTATGTCGGCGCAGGCGGCACGGTCATGCGTCCCACCAAGGAAGGCCCTGCCATGCTCTTCAACCACGTGAAGGGCTTCGATGATGCGCGTGTCGCTATCGGCCTTCTGGCAAGCAGGAAGCGTGTGGCCAATCTTCTGGGGCTCGATGCAGAGCATCTGGGCATCGAGATGGCAGAGAAGCTCAAGCACACGATTGCCCCTGAGATGATCGAGGAAGGTGCACATGTCGACTGTCAGGAGCAGGTCTACCGTGCAGACGAGCCTGGCTTCGACCTGAGAAAGCTCGTGCCGGCGCCGACGAACACGCCTGAGGATGCTGGCCCCTATATCACGATGGGCCTTGCCATGGGCACCGATCCTGAGAATGGTACCTCCGATGTGACAATCCATCGCTTCTGCATCGAGGGCAAGGATACGCTCGCGATGTTCATCACGCCGGGCTCCCGCCATCTTGGCGCCTTCCTCGAGAAGTACAAGAAGCAGGGGAGAGATATGCCGATATCGATCTCCATCGGCCTCGACCCTGCAGTCTATATGTGTGCCGGCTTCGAGGCGCCGACAACGCCGCTCGGCTATAACGAGCTCCAGATTGCAGGAGCCTTGAGAAACCGTCCGGTCGAGCTCGCAAAGTGCCTCACGGTCGACCAGCGCTGCATCGCGAATGCGGAGTATGTGATCGAAGGCTATCTCTCCTGCACGGATACCATCCAGGAGGACATCAACTCTCATACAGGCAAGGCCATGCCTGAGTTCCCGGGATATACGGGAGATGCCAAGGGCAACGTGAATGTCGTGCATGTGACGGCGGTCACGACGCGCACGCATCCGATCATGCAGTCCTGCATCGGCCCTTCCCAGGAGCACGTGTCGATGGCAGGCATCCCGACCGAAGCATCCATCTACCGCATGGTCGAGGCTGCCATGCCAGGACGCCTCCTCAATGTGCATGCCGCTCCCTGCGGAGGCGGCAAGTTCGTCGCAATCCTGCAGTTCAGAAAGTCTGCCGAGAGCGATGAGGGCAGGCAGAGGAATGCAGCGCTTCTTGCCTTCTCCGCCTTCTCCGAGCTCAAGCATGTCTTCCTCGTCGACCCTGATGTCGATATCTTCGATATGTCCGATGTCATGTGGGCTATGACGACAAGGTTCCAGGCAGATACCGACCTCATCACAATCCCTGGCTGCCACTGCCATGTGCTCGACCCCTCGAATGATCCGGCAATGGATCCCTCGATACGGGTCCACGGCATCGCCTGCAAGGCAATCTTCGACTGCACGGTGCCCTATAGCCTCCAGAACCGCTTCATCCGTTCGCAGTTCCTCGAGATCGACAAGCAGAAGTGGGCAGACGAGCTTGCGTACTGATTGCATGGAAGGGAGCAGAAGCATGAAGCGCATCATTGTCGGTATCTCCGGGGCCTCAGGAGTAGAGCTGGGACATCGTGTCCTGGAAGCGCTCCATGCTCTGCCCGGCATCGAGACGCATCTTGTGATCTCCGAAGGGGCACGCGATATCTTCAGGCGGGAAAGCGATGCGGATATCGCCGACGTCGAGGCGCTTGCAGATCATGTCTACGACAATCACGATATGGGTGCCGCCATCTCGAGCGGATCCTATATGACCGACGGCATGCTCGTAGCTCCCTGCTCCATGAAGAGCCTGGCGGCCATTGCCTGCGCCTTCGACGACGATCTTCTGGTACGCGCTGCTGACGTCTGCCGGAAGGAAGGCCGCAAGGTCGTTCTCGTGCCGAGGGAGTGTCCGCTATCTCCTGCGCATCTGAGGAACATGCTGCAGGTGGCCGAGGATGGCTATACGGTCCTTCCGCCGGTGCTCTCCTTCTATAATGGGGCGAAGACGACAGACGAGCAGGTCGACCATATCGTGGGGAAAATCCTCATGCAGTTCGGCCTGCCTTATGACAAGTTCCATCCCTGGGAGGGATAGCATGCTGGGCTCTGTGGATGAAGCCGGCGATGACCGCCTCGTGCTTGTGGACCTCATGGACAGGCCGCTCGGCTCTTCCACAAAGACCGAAGTACATAGGAGCGGCCTCCTCCACAGAGCATTTTCTGTGCTGCTCTGGCGAAAGACTGAGCAGGGGACAGAAATCCTGCTCCAGAAGAGGGCGCAGGGGAAATACCATTCAGGCGGCCTCTGGACCAATTCCTGCTGCTCGCATCCGCGGTATGGCGAAGAGCTCGGAGAAGCAGCCGTGCGCCGGCTCAATGAGGAATTGGGACTTCCAGCAGACGCTGTCTCGGGCACAGAGGATATCGGCACCTACGTCTACCGCACCGTCTTTGCTCAGGACCTCATCGAGTATGAGTGCGACCATGTCTTTCTGGCTCGCTGCTCAGGTCAGCCACATGCAGACCCGGAAGAAGCGGAAGAGCTCAGCTGGGTGCCGCTTCGGCAGACAATTGATGAGGTGACTTCCCATCCTGAGCGCTTCACCTCATGGTTCCCAGGAGTACTTGCTCTTGCTGCATCGCACATAGCCTGATAGATCTGACATCCAGGCACATAGCTGAATATCAGGCGTGAATTGCGCCGCCACAGAAGGCGCGGCATGAGTGCGGAGCCAATCTGTAGAGTGAATCAACATCGGCTAAAGACGATGCTCTTGAGCTAGACTGAGCCAGACAGAGGAAGGCTATGACAAGGTTCCTGAAGGGCGCCAAGCGGTCCGGTTCTGCTGGGTATTATGGATCTTCTGGGCCCTGCCTCTGCTCAAGAGATGCTAATCTGAGAGCAGCCTGAAAAGGCATCGCCTCTGCAAGAGATAGAGCTTCTGCGCACGGGAGGGTCTGCATGCTGGATCTGACAGGAATCGCTGACAGCCCTGCTGCCACCGCACATCCTGTCTGGAGCCTCTGGTGCGCTGCTGCATGGAAGAAAGATTGGGTCCATGAACGTCAGATCTGAAATCGGCGTGGGATTGGGGCACCTCGCCCGCTGGGGTCTCCGCACGGTGTTCAGGCGCAACGCTTCGCAGCTGCCGGGACGCATTGCCTTGACCGTCGATCCCGATATCATCTCTCGCCTCGCCGAGAAGCTGCAGAAGGGCTCCATCGTCGTCTGCGGCACGAACGGCAAGACGACCACGAACAACATCATCGCCTCCGCTATCGAGGCGGGAGGACAGCGCGTGCTCTGCAACCGTGCTGGCGCGAACATGGCGCCAGGCGTCGTGGCTGCACTTCTGCCTGGATCGGGCGCCGACTGGGGCGTCATCGAGGCAGATGAGCTCAGCACCGTGAACATCGTGCCGGAGCTCAGGCCAAAGCTCATGGTCCTTCTGAACCTCTTCCGCGACCAGCTCGATCGCGAAGGGGAGATCGACCGTGTGCAGGATACGATCGTGCGTGCACTGGCATCGTCTCCCGAAACGACGCTGCTTGTCTGCGGCGATGACCCCATCAGCATGGGTGTGGCCCGCCGTGCAGCTGAGGCGGGCACGAAGGTGCTTTCCTTCGGCATTGCAGAAGACCTGCATATGCCGCCTGAGCGCGTCCCTGAGGGTGCCTTCTGCCAGGTATGCGGAACCGAGCTTGTCTACGACTACCGCGCCTATGCTCAGCTTGGTGCTTTCAGATGCCCGAAGTGCGGATTCGCACGTCCTACGCTTGACTACCAGGCAACGAATGTCCATGCAGGGCGTTCCGGTGTCGAGTTCGATGCTGCCTGCATCGCTACGGGCGACCAGGTGCATCTGCGTGCCAACTTCGGGGGCGTCTACATGGTCTACAACCTGCTTGCCGCCTTTGCAGCGGCGACCATGGCAGGGGTCGATCCGAAGACATTCCAGCGTGCGCTTGATTCCTACAGCCCTGCAAACGGGCGCCTCCAGCACTTCGATGTAGATGGCCGCGAGGTCGTGCTCAACCTTGCAAAGAATCCTGCAGGCTTCAACCAGAATATCCAGCTCCTGCTCGAGGACAAGCGTCCGAAGGCTACTTATATTGTCATCAACGACAACTACAACGACGGACGCGATATCTCCTGGATCTGGGATGTCGACTTCGAGCGTCTTGCTGGCGAGGGAAAGAGCCTTCTTGTCCTTGCAGGGGGACTCCGTGCAAACGACCTGCAGGTGCGCTTCAAGTATGCTGGCATCGATGCCCAGATAGCGAAGGATGTCTCAGCGGCGCTCGAGGCGGCCAAGGACATGCCGAAGGACCAGCCACTCTACGTGCTCACAAACTACAGTGCGCTCTGGCCGGCCAAGGCAGAGCTCGAAAGGATGGGGAAGAGGCATGAATAGCGCGGAGGCAACGTCCGCACCGAAGACCGATGCACCGACGCTCACGATAGCCCATCTCTATCCGGAGCTCCTGAATCTTTATGGAGACTCGGGCAATATCCTCGTGCTCAAGAAGCGCATGGAGTGGCGTGGCATCACGGCAGATGTCCAGGAGGTTCATGTCGGCGATACGCCGAGCTTCGCCGATGTCGATATTGCCTTCATCGGCGGCGGCTCCGACCGCGAGCAGAAGATCGTCTGCGATTTCCTGCTCCAGCAGAAGGACGAGCTCAAGGCCTATGTGGAAGACGGTGGCGTGCTTGGTGCTGTCTGCGGCGGCTACCAGCTTCTCGGCGAGTCCTATCTCATGGGCGAGGAGCGTGTGCCAGGACTCGAGCTTGTCGATCTCTATACCGACCGCGGCACGCCCCGCATCATCGGCAATATCGCAATCAGGAGCGACATCTGCGAACATCCGATAGTGGGCTACGAGAATCATGGTGGAAGAACGCACCTGGGGAGCGGCGTGAAGCCTCTGGGCGAGGTCCTCTATGGACAGGGAAATGACGGCATCACAGGCTTCGAAGGCTGTCTCTGGAAGAATGTGCTTGGCACCTATATCCATGGACCGCTCCTGCCGAAGAACCCCGGCGTGGCTGACTGGTTCATTTCTCGCGCTCTCGAGCGGAAGTACGGCAAGGGCGCCATTGCGATCGAGCCTCTTGACGATACAGAGGAGCTAGCTGCGAACAAGGTCATGTTCGACCGGATGATGGCAAGTAGGAAGCAGGAAGACTAGAGGTCTCCTGGCATAGCAGAACAAGAATGAGGGCGGTCTGACAGAAGCCAGACCGCCCTCATCTGCACGTGGCTCAAATCAGGGCCAATGGCATTTTCAGACAGATGCTAGGCAAGGGATGCAAGCGTGCGGTAGAGCCACTCGGCCTTGTCAGGCGTGACGGCAGAAGGATCCGCCTCTGCGGCGAAGGCGAGAACCTGCTTGAACGGCTCAGCGTCATCTCCGCTGACAGCTGCAGGCTCGTGAGCCGTGACGCCCCTGTGGTCGCTCACGTGCTCGACGAAGGCAAGGATGTTCGGCGTCGTCTGTGTGATGGCAGCATCGTCAGCTGCTGCATAGGTGTTGAGGGCATCGATGATGACCTGGGAAGGGGTGCCGCAGGGAACGAATCCGGGTGCTGCGTCCATTGCATCGGTGATGGTGGCGCCAAGCGCGACGAGGGCGCCGGCAAGCTGGTCCTGTGCTGTGCTCATGAGTGACCTTCTTCTCTCTGGTAGTGGTGCTGCTCACTCGATGATATGCTCTTGGGGAAGGAACTTTCCGAAAATCACAGGATATACGTTACTCGTTTGATAGCAAATATAATCTCTGGAGGAAATCCCGATGGCAGATGCTGAAAAGGTCAGAAGCATGCAGCTCAAGAAGGTCTGGGGCTGCCTTGTCGCGAAAGCCGTCCGCAAAGGCAGGACTGAGGATGAAGTGTATGCCGTAGCCCAGTGGCTTCTGGGCTACGCGAGGGAAGATATCGATCGTCTTGCAGAGGAAGGCTGCACCTACGGCGAATTCTTCGACAAGGCACCTGCCCTCAATCCAAGGAGGAACCTCGTTACCGGCAGGATCTGCGGCGTCAAGGTGGAAGATATCGAAGACCCCTTCATGCACGATGTGCGCGTGCTCGACAAGATGGTAGACGAGCTGGCCCACGGAAAGCCGGTTGCCAAAGTTCTCAGGGCAAGCTGAGGAGTCGTCATGTCGGAAGAAGAGCGCGATATCTACGATTTCAGCGTGCCGGTACCCGAGAGCTATGCGTGGGACAGATCTGGCCTTTCGTCTGCACGGATGGCTGGAGTGCTCGATATCGGCTCGCGCATCCTTTCCGTCTTGCTTGTCCTTGCTGCCCTGTGGTTCCTCCTCGCACATTCAGATGCCTTCTCTGGCCTGGGCGCGCTGCTTGCACTTCTGTGTGCAGCTGTAACTCTCGGCTGGGGCATCATGCTCTCTGCTGCATCTGCTCTGCGCCGTCATCTCTGGAAGCTTGCTCCTGCCTCCCGCCATGACTATGCACTCAAGCTCTACCACGGCGCTTCTGGCAAGAACCCGAAGAAAGCAGCAGAGCTTCTTCTGGGCATGGCTCGTGCCGATGTGGAAGACGGGAGGATCGGGCAGGCTGCTGCCGCGCTTTCGCATGTGGATGCTGCACTTCTTCAAGGGGACGAGCTCAAGCTCTGCTATCTTCTATCCTTTGCTGCAGCAGCTCCTGATGGTGGAAAGACAGCAGATGACGCCCTTGTGCGCTACCTTGCAGTGCCTGCACAGAAATTCGAAGGCTTCCCTGATGAAGGTGAAGCCAGGTTCTGGCTTGAGGATGGCGGCACCGAGGCGGCATCGGCAGCTGTCAAGTGCATCCGGAATTCCAAGCATATGCATCCTGTGGCAATCCTCGCCATCTCTCTCATGCTTTCCCACAGCCTTGCCTTCATCGGCATGCTCTACGGTCTGAACACAGAGGCTGGCTGGAAGCTCCGCTGCGGCTATGCATCGGCTGCTGGCTTCCTTGCCTCGCTTTCGATCGCTGTCCTCGGCATCCTTCTTGCCCGCGCTGCCGCAAAGGCACCGCTCTACGGCAGAAACGGCAAGCCATCGAAGGTGCTGAGGGCAGCTCTTGGCGCCTGTGCTGTCATAACCGCTCTGTGCCTTGCCTTCCAGGTGGCGATCGATGGGCCCTTCATGCATGACGGGAAAGAGCGGATGCTTGTAGAGGATGTGCCAGAGAGCTATACCGGCCAGACCTATGATTTCATTGCCGTCGACTGGCCTGGATACGATCCGGACGAGACAACGACTGACTACTGGCGGACGCGTGACCTCTTCTTCATGGAGATGTGGAGCGAGGCCAGTTACTACGACAGCGAGAGGCAGCAGGTGACCATGCCGGATGCCGATACGTCCCGTGATGATGCAGATGATGCCGATGCCTCTTCTGCCAGCGAGGATGCTTCCGGCGCGACTGCGGATATCGGCATGGCGGGCACGGGGTATGCCGGCATGGAACAGAGGATGCAGGTGCTCGCCTCCTATCTCGCAGAGAATGCAATCGTACCCAAGACGGGCGTCTTCGAGATGGATGCCGACGCAAAGGGCAACCCCTATGCAAGCCTCGGAACCGGCGCGGATATCGAGGGGGACAAGTCTGTCACCGTCGAGTACCGCATCCTCTCGAATGGGGAGACGTCCGATGAACAGGGAAATCTCGTCGAATCGTTCGTGGTCGAGAAATGGTATCCGGAAGATGCAGGCAGAGAAGTCGAGATCGTCGGCTTCTATCTCGTGAACGAGAGGACGAATGCAGTGACCGACGAAGAGACGACAAGCTGGTAGATAGAGCCTCCACGCATCCTGCTGCATGATATGGGGTCTTCATACCGCTTGGCTATGATGGAGGAAGACGTGGGAAAGGCGGCAGCATGGCACAGTCGAGGCTCATAATCATGCGGCACGGAGAGAGTGCCTGGACGGACCCCTCTGTCAACAGGTTTGCGGGCTGGGTCGATGTAGCGCTGACTGAGCGCGGACGTGCCCAGGCCAAGAAAGCTGGCGTCCTCATGAAGGAAGCCGGCATCGCACCCGATGCGGTCTTCACATCGCTTCTGAGCCGCTCCATCGTGAGCGCCGATATCGCGCTAGAAGAGCTCGGCCGTCTCTGGATACCGGTCCTTCGGAGCTGGAGGCTCAACGAGCGCCACTACGGAGCCTTCCAGGGCCAGACCCGTCCTGCCATGCGCGCGAAGTACGGAGACGAGCTCTTTGCAGCCTATCGCAGGAGCTTCGACGTGAGGCCTCCTGCGATAGACGAAGATTCCCCTTGGTTCCAGGGTTGCGATCCACGCTATGGAACAGCAGCAGAGGACGGGCTTGGCGGACCCAATCCGGCAACGATCAGGAGCGAATGCCTGAAGGATGTCATCGCCCGACTCGAGCCGTTCTGGAAGTCCTATGTGACGCCGCCTCTGCTCCTGGGACAGACGGTCCTTGTCGTGACCCATGGCTCGGTCGTCCGCTCTCTCATCAAGGTCATCGAGGGTCTCTCTGACGACGATATCCGCTCCGTCAACGTGCCGACCGGCCAGCCGCGCGTCTATGAGTTCGAGAGCGGCATCTTCGGCGAGCTCCATCTCAAGGGGCCTGGCCGCTATCTCGATCCAGATGCTGCAAAGAGAGGTGCAGAAGAAGCTTGCGCTCTTGGCTCTGCGCCTGCGGCAACGGAATAGCTGTCAGCGGTACTATGCCTGCATTTCTGGCTTCGGCTCGTAGTGGATGTGTTTCACGATAGCAAGAAGTTGATGCATGCAAGATGTACAAGCATGAGTACCTAATGAGCAGCCTGCGCAGGCATGAAAGAGCCCCGATTATGAGAGCGCCAGAATCGTATAGGAAAGAATGCAGCATACCGCAAAGATTGCAAGGGCTATTGCAAAGAAGACGTTAGCTGCATTGTGGCTACGGATTTTCCTGCCCTGAAGCCAGATGAACGCATGCGCCACAAGCGGGAAGGCAAGCCAGAGGTAGACCATCGCAGCAAGTGCTATGAACACATCGTTGAAGAGCCAGGCTTGGCCACCCACATTGAAGGGCAGATACGAGTTGTCCCAGTAAGGATAGTGCCCTGTCGCATCAGGCTGGTTCACAAGAAGTCCGATGCCAAGTTCCATGAGCATAGCAAGAAAGACGGCGCAGATGAACGAGACGGGGATGGCCTTCTTCCTCGAGCCAAGCTTTCTGACAAGCCAATCCTTTGCTGGCTCGAGCACCAATGTCATGCCCAGTGCTCCGAAGCCGTAGCACCAGTAGGGATGGAACCAGGGATCGATATAGAGCGCATAGTCTGAGTCGACGATTCCGAAGAGGCTGTTCGTCATCCAGCAGTAGGGGAATTCAAGCCAGTGTCCGATGAGGCAGCAGGCGCAGAATGAGGTGACAAGTGCCTGCCAGAACCAGCGTTTGCGTGGATGGAAGAAGCAAGCCGAGCCATCAGGCATGGAAAGAAGTCCCTGCAGCTTCGACACGTCGAACCTCCTGATTCCGCAATGCAGCATATACATCTTGTCTCCTTACCCATTACTTATAGACACAGTGCAGGCTCTGGCAAATGGGACAGATTCTGTATGTTTCGCTGAGGATTGGGCTGGAGGTACACCTGCAGCATATATACGCTGGATAACCACCTTTTCGGTGAATTGCAGAGAAATGCATTTACATGAATATCAGAGCCGTCTGTCGAAATTTCTGCGTACCCATCTACAAGGTGTACTCAAATAACTGTAAAGACACTGCAAACGCAGTGCAGACAGGGGAGTCATTGCTCGGGAGAAAGGTGTTGCGTCATGAGGAATCTGACACGCAGGAACTTCTTTGAAGCAGCGGCAGTGGGAGCGGCAGCGCTTTGCATGGCAGGATGCGGAGGGTCGGGATCTGGTTCCAGCTCTTCGCCGAGCACAAGCTCCGACAATCTCGACAGGATTGCCAGCCAGGACATGATCGATGCCGGCAAGAATGACGGCGAGCTCGTCGTCTACGGCTCCTGCGAGGAGGAATACCTTGCAGCTGTGACGTCCCACTTCGAGGAGCTCTTCGGCATCAAGACGAGCTACCAGCGTCTCTCCACGGGCGAAGTCGAGGCAAAGATCGAGGAAGAGAACGGCAATCCCTCCGCCGATGTCTGGTTTGGCGGAACGACAGATCCCTACAATGTGGCATCGGGCAAGGGCCTGCTCGAGGTCTACAAGGCCAACAACGCCAGCCATCTCATCGACGACAAGTTCAAGAGCACGAACGATGACTGGTATGGCATCTACAAGGGCATCCTTGGCTTCATGTACAACAAGGACGAGCTTGACCGTCTGAAGCTCGATCCTCCCCAGGACTATCCCGATCTCATCGATTCGAAGTATCAGGGACTCATCTGGTCGTCGAACTACAATACGTCCGGCACAGCAAAGCTCATCATCAACACGGTCATCCAGAAGTACGGCCACGATGATGGCATCCAGTACCTTGTAAACCTCGACAAGAATATCGCGCAGTACACGAAGTCGGGCTCCGGTCCTTCTAAGTCCATCGGCATCGGCGAGTGCACGATCGGCCTCGGCATGCTGCACGACGGCATCTACCAGATCGTCGACCAGGGCTACGACAACGTTGGCCTTGTCATCCCGAGCTCCGGCGCATCCTATGAGGTAGGCGCCACAGCCATCTTCAAGGGCTGCAAGCATGAGGATGCCGCAAAGCTCTGGGTCGAGTATGCGCTCTCTCCTGAGTGCGTGAACCTCGGCCAGGAGAACGGCTCTTACCAGTTCCTTGTCATCGACGACGCGACGCAGCCGGAGATCGCGACCGAGTATGGCCTCGATCCAGACAACGTCATGGATTACGACTTCGAGGATGCCAAGGAGCACACCGAGCAGTATGTCGCTGATGTCATGAATGCCCTCGGCGGCGGCGATGACCGCTTCAAGACCGAGTAGACGCAGCGTACAAAGCTGCTGTGGCGGCAATTCCTGAGAGGGGCCGGCGCAGAGGTTCGCCTCGAGGCGCCGGCCCCTTCCTGCAGAAGGGAGAGCCGCCTGCAGCATGACTGCATCGGCCTTTCTGTTTATCGTCCCTGAGGGAGACGTCTATGGCAAAAAATCAAGGCACCGCACTCGACCGCAAGAAGCTCATGGCCGACCCCATCATGGTGACGACTATCATCGTGCTCATTGCGTTCCTGACGCTCTTCATCCTCTATCCGCTTGCAATCCTTCTGGTCGATTCTGTTCTCACCGACCAGGGCATCTCGCTTTCCGTCTTCCAGCGCGTACTCGCTATGCCTTCCTTCGAGACGGCCATCACGAACACATTGAAGGTCGGATTCCTCGTCTCGATCGTCTCTTCGCTCGTCGGTCTGCTCTTTGCCTACGTTGAGGTCTACGTCGAGCTGAAGAGCAAGTTCATGGCAAGGATCTTCAATGTTGTATCGATCCTGCCTGTCGTCTCTCCGCCCTTCGTGCTCTCGCTCTCGATGATCTTGCTCTTCGGCAAGTCGGGCATCATCACGCGCGGGCTTCTGGGCATTCCGGACAACAACGTCTATGGCTACTGGGGCATCTTCGTCGTGCAGACGCTCACGTTCTTCCCGGTCTGCTACATGATGCTCAAGGGCCTGCTCAAGAACATCGACCCCTCCCTCGAGGAGGCTGCCCGTGACATGGGCGCCTCGCGGTGGAAGGTCTTCACAAGCGTCACGCTGCCGCTCATCCTTCCGGGCCTCGGCAATGCCTTCCTTGTCACCTTCATCGAATCCATCGCTGACTTCGCGAACCCCATGATCATCGGCGGATCGTATGACACGCTGGCAACGACCATCTACCTGCAGATCACGGGAGCCTACGATAAGCAGGGTGCTTCTGCCATGGCAGTCGTGCTCCTCTGCATCACGCTTGTCATGTTCATCGTGCAGAAGTATGTGCTCGAAGCGAAGAGTACCTCGACGCTCACTGGCAAGGCATCGCGCGGCCGCATGCTCATCACCGACAACTCGGTTCGCATCCCACTTTCCATCTTCTGCGGCATTGTCGCTGTCTTCGTCATGGTCATGTATGCCTGCGTCCCGCTCGGCGCGCTCTTCAAGACCTGGGGCCGCGACTACTCGCTGACGCTCAAGTGGTTCACGCTCGTGTTCACGCGCTACCATGGCCTCGAGGCGTTCAGGGATTCCTTCCTGCTGTCGCTCATTGCAAGCCCGATCACAGCCCTGCTCTCCATGATCATCTCCTATCTGGTCGTGAAGAGGGACTTCCATGGAAAGGGCTTCATCGAGTCTGTCTCCATGCTTGCCATGGCAGTTCCTGGCACCGTCCTCGGCGTCGGCTATATCCGCGGCTTCTCTGGCGGCATCTTCCATACCGGCGTCATGCAGTGGTTCTACGGCTCTGCTGCCATCCTGGTCATCGTCTTCATCGTGAGGTCGCTTCCGACCGGCACGCGTTCGGGCATCTCGGCCCTTCGCCAGATCGACAAGTCCATCGAGGAGTCGGCATACGACATGGGAGCGAACAGCTTCCAGGTATTCATGACGGTCACGCTGCCCCTTATCAAGGATTCGTTCCTGAGTGGCCTTGTGACGACGTTCGTGCGCTCCATCACGGCAATCAGCGCCGTCATCCTGCTCGTGACGCCGCAGTTCTTCCTCATCACGGTGCAGATCAACGAGTTCGCCGGCAAGGGCGAGTACGGCACAGCCTGCGCCTTCTCCACCATCCTCATCCTTATCACCTATGGCGCGGTCCTCTTGATGAATGCCTTCATCAAGCGCTTCGGCACCAGCGCCAAGACTTCCAAGGAGGCCTGATCCATGGGAAAGCAGAAGAAGGGCGTGCGTCTCGAGCACCTCTCCAAGATCTACAAGGACCCGAAGACCGGCAAGGATTTCTATGCCGTACATGATGCGAACATCACGATAGAGCCGGGAGAGTTCGTGACCCTGCTTGGACCGTCTGGCTGCGGCAAGACGACCATCCTGCGCATGATTGCAGGCTTCGAGAGCCCTGATGAGGGACAGGTCTATCTGGGAGACGAAGCCATCAACGAGCTCACGCCAAACAAGCGCGATACTGCCATGGTCTTCCAGAGCTATGCCCTCCTGCCTCACTACAACATCTTCGACAACGTCGCCTATGGATTGAAGCTCCGCAAGTTCGACAAGGAGACCATAAGGCAGAAGGTCACGAACATCTTGAAGCTCGTCGGCCTCGAGGGCATGGAAGACCGCATGACGAACCAGCTCTCGGGCGGCCAGCAGCAGCGTGTCGCCCTTGCCCGTGCCCTTGTCATCGAGCCGGGCGTGCTTCTCTTCGATGAGCCGCTCTCGAATCTCGATGCAAAGCTCCGTGTCGATATGCGTACCGAGATCCGCCGCATCCAGCAGGAGGCCGGCATCACGGCCATATATGTCACGCATGACCAGAGCGAAGCCATGGCAATAAGCGACCGCATCATCGTAATGAAGAAGGGCCTGGTCGACCAGATTGCAGACCCCAAGACTATCTACTACCGTCCGAAGGACGAGTTCGTGGCAGACTTCATCGGCGAGGCGAACTTCCTGCGTGGCACGCTCGTATCCAAGACAGGCGATACCGGCATTGCAAAGATCGAGAATAGCGAGATTCCTGTTGACGGCGTCGAGGATATGGCGCCGGGATCGAACATCACGCTCGTCCTGCGTCCCGAAGCGGCTCACATCGCCGACGAAGGACAGCTTCCCTGCAAGGTCGTGCTGTCCCGCTTCATGGGCAACTACCAGAACTACCATGTCGAATGCGGCAGCCACCTGATCAAGGTGACGGAATTCAATCCCAAGAACAAGCATGAGTACCATGTGGGGGATAGCGCTTTCGTCCAGTTCACTAAAGACGACCTGCATGCGCTGGCGGGAGAGCCCAAGGACTGAACCTGAAGACCCTCTTTCGCACACGCTCGGCAGGCAGCTGTGCAACGGGCTGCAGAATCCCCCGGTCCCAGGTGGCCGGGGGATTCTGCTGTATATGCCTGTCCTTAGGGCTGCGTATGAGCATCTCCGGGCAAAGCGGCAGAAGCATCGGCTCTGCTTCTTGGATCCAGCGGGAACATGTAGACCTGCAGCAAGCATCTTGGGGCCGTCTTCCCGGATGCGTTTCCGCTTCCCTTCTCCTTTGTTACAGATGCCCCTTCGCTCGTTCTCTGGTACCTCGATTTTGATACAACAGACTCATCGAAGCGGAACTCCTGTTCATGCGCATGCCGCTGGAATGTCTCTGCAGGGACCTGCCATGAAAGCCTGCATGCAGGCTTTCCGCAGATGCTGCTGCCTTCAAGAGAGGATGCCTGATATGAGCCATAGCAAGACACTGGGGCTTTCTGACATTATCGGTCCCATCATGGTCGGTCCCTCTTCATCCCACACGGCAGGAGCGCTACGCATCGCGCTCATGGCACATGAACTGATGGGGCGGCCTCCGAAGGAGATGCGCTTCACCCTCTATGGCTCGTTTGCCCATACCTATCGCGGCCACGGGACCGACCGTGCTCTCGTTGCAGGCCTTCTGGGCTTCAGGCCGGATGACCTGCGCATCCGCGATTCGTTCGAGATTGCACGGGCACAGGGCATCTCGTTCGATTTCCATGTCGACTCCAAGGCGAAGCCCCGCCATCCCAATACGGTCGATGTCTGGGTACGTGATGCTGCGGGCGAAGTGCTGAGCGTACGCGGCGAATCGATAGGCGGCGGTGCAGCTCGGCTGACCAGGGTCGATGGGATAAAGGTCGAGATAACGGGGGAATATAGCGCCGCTATCATCTACCAACAGGATATGCCGGGCGTTCTCGGATTTGTGGCATCAACATTGGGAAATGCCGGCATCAATATCGGCAACTCGACGATCCTGCGGGAACGCAAGGGCGGCCTTGCCTACAACGTGCTCGAAGTGGACAGCGCGATTCCCGACGAGGTACAGCAGGTGCTGCTGAAAGATCCGAGAGTGCTGCGCATCCGGTTCATCCCGGCGTTCTCGCTCCCAGAAGGAGCGGGTGCCGCTACGCCGCGCTATACGCCTGAGGAGGCACAGGAGCTCTTCCCGAAGCTCGACTATCAGGATGGCACCTCGATTCTGGCGCATGCCTACACCTGCAACATCAGCCTTGGACGTGCATTCCTCGACCGCGAAGAGCTGCTTCTTGCCATGCAGGGCAAGGATATGTCTGGCACCTACGCCTATCTCGACCGTGTACTCCAAGTGATGAGGGAGTCTGTCAAAGCGCCGCTGGAGCATGGCATGCACACGATGGGCGGACTCATCGGCGGCGAAGCCCATGCCCTGATGCAGCTGTGTGCTGGCGACGAAGAATCTCATCCCTCGGACAAGCTGCATCAGGTATTCAGCGGCATCTTTCCGAAAGCCGCAGCTTATGCCATGGCTGTGCTCGAGACGAATGCCTCGATGGGCCGCATCGTGGCGGCGCCTACCGCGGGTTCGGCAGGCGTCCTTCCCGGCGTGATTGCCGCTCTCAACGAAGCTGGAGATTTCAGCCAGGAAGAGCTCCGGGATGCCCTGGCCAATGCTGCCGCTATCGGCTATATCGTGACAAGGAATGCGACGGTTGCCGGTGCAGAAGGCGGCTGCCAGGCAGAGATCGGTACCGCCTCCGCCATGGCAGCAAGCGCAGCGACGCAGCTTCTCGGAGGCTCTCCCCAGCAGTGTCTGGCTGCAGCCGCCATCGCGCTCACGAATCTGCTTGGCCTTGTCTGCGATCCGGTCGCAGGACTTGTCGAGGAGCCCTGCCAAAAGCGCAATGCTTCGGCTGCTGCCAATGCGCTCGTCTCGTGCGAGCTTGCACTTGCCGGCATCCATTCGACCGCCTTCTTCGATGAGACGGTGGATGCGCTGAAGCGTGTCGGACACTCGCTGCCATTCGAGCTCAGGGAGACCGCCCTGGGCGGCATTGCTACCTGTGAAAGCTGCCTCGAATCGTGCCGGAAGGCTCCGCACGGAAGCTAGCTGTCCGCTACGCCCAGAGGGGTCGCCCTTCGAACGACGGAACAGTGCCTTCCAGTACACAGCATCGTATGGGCAGCCAAGTTGCATGACAGCATGGAGCAGGGATGCAGGCAGATCCGCGAATTGATGCCACAAGGCATCTGATCGAAGAGTACCGTGCTGACGGAGCGGCAGCAACGATGGCTGCCGCCGCCCATCTTCATGAGCTGCCGCGAGCGGGCTGCCTGTCCCTTCCGCCTTAAGTTCCGCGCCGCTTGCGTGCAGCGAGCTCGCATGCCTCATGCAGCCAGGCAAAAAGCTCGCTGTCAAGCTCTGCTGCATCGCATATGACCAGATGGTGTATCCACCTGCCGGGATACGCCTCTGACTTGGCGTCTATGCGCGCCGATGCGAGCGGATGGTCCAATACGGACGTCAGCGTGATGGAGCGCTGGGGTATCCGAGCCTTTCGGCGGACTGCAAGAAACGACACGCAGGTGAATGCATGCCTGTTCGAGAGCGTAATCTGCGTCTTCTGGACACGGATGCTGAATTCTGGAAGAGCATCTTCTGCCTGCTGCATGAATGCCGCATAAAGCGGCAGGGCTTCTTCATGTCCAGAGAAGAACGATGCTTCTTCGGGATTGAGAGCCAGCCTGCTCCATCACTTCAGCGGCTGGGTGTATTCCTCGTCGATCTTTGCTACCTTGTCGCGGCGGCGGACATACTTTGCAGCTGTCAGCGGATCAGTCTCCATCCATGTCTTCGCTATTGCCATTGCCAGCACAGGGCCTATGATCTTTCCACCCAGGCACAATACATTCGCGTCGTTATGCTGCCGTGCTAGCTCGGCACAGACAGGATCCTGGCAGACACAGGCAAAGATGCCGCGCACCTTGTTCGCGATCATTGCAGAGCCATAGCCGACGCCGTCTACGAAGATGCCGCGGTCGCACTCGCCTTTGGCAACGCTCAGAGCTGCAGGAAGCACAAAGTCGGAAAGGTCGCATGATTCATGGTCATAGGTGCCAAAGTCCACGACCTCATGTCCTTCCGATTCAAGCCACTCCTTGATCTGGTTCTTGAGGTCCGTTCCTGCATGATCGTTTGCCATTGCAATCTTCATGGATGCTCCCTCCGCCGAATGACGAGACCAGGCGATTGAATCGCTTTGATGCCACAAGTTTAGATGTGCCAGCATCTGTATGTGCTTCTCATGGGTGGATTCTCGACCGATGGAGATCTGGTGCATGTCAGAAGGCGAGACCGATGACACGGAACAGACTTACGGAAGCTCTGCTATGCAATCAATTTATGACAGGATAGTCATTATAAGCATTACACATGTGCAGCCATCTGCAAGAGACTTGTACCAGAACAAGACTCTGAAGAATGGATATCAATGGATGTGCCCACATTTACGAACGCCGACCTCAGGAAGCTCATCATCCCGCTCTTTCTGGAGCAGCTCCTTCTTGCTTTTGTTGGCATTGCCGATGTCTTCGTCGTCGGATTCGTCGGCGAGTCTGCCGTCTCAGGCGTCTCGCTCGTCAACTCCTTCAATACGATATTCCTGAACCTTTTCGTCGCACTTGCTACCGGTGGTGCTGTTGTTATCAGCCAGTACATCGGACGCAAGGACAGGGAGCAGGCAGCAGCTTCTGCCTCCCAGCTCCTCACAGCATCCGTGCTCATGTCTGTCGTGGTCGCTATCCTCGTCCTCATCTTCAACAGGCCTCTGATGGGGCTCATGTTCGGAAAGGTCGAGGATTCTGTCATGGATGCCTGTGTGACCAAAAGCGCGGCGCAAGCCCCTTCCTTCAGGCATGGGGTCAAGCCGCGCATCGCCGTCAGGCGATAGCTATCTGCAAGCGGTATAATGCCCGCATGAAATACAAGAGCAACAACAACGTCGTCTACAGCTGCAAGTACCACGTGGTCTTCTGCCCGAAGTACCGCAGGCCGGTGCTGGTGGACGGCCTGGACGAGCGCTTCAAGCAGATAGCCCAGCAGGTGGCAGATGGCCTCCATTTCGAGATCATCGAGATGGAGGTCATGCCCGACCATGTCCATATGCTCCTGGAGGTGGATCCCCAGCTGGGCATCCACAAGGCCGTGAAGAGGATCAAGGGAAGGACCAGCCACGACCTGCGCGAGGAGTTCCCTTGGCTGATGAAGAGGCTGCCCACTCTTTGGACCAACTCCTACCTCGTCTCGACCGTGGGCGGGGCGCCCTTGGCAATCGTGAAGCAGTACATCGAGAACCAGAAGGGCGTGTGAGCCCATGGGCGTCTCAATGGCCTACGAGATCCGCATCTACCCCAACGCCGCCCAGCGCGAGCTTGCCGAGCGCACGTTCGGCTGTTGCAGGTGGGTCTACAACAGGTGTCTCGAGACCAGGAAGGCCGAATACGAGAAGACCGGGAAATCGCCGTCTGTCTACCAGCTCCAGAAGCTCGTCACGGCCTGGAAAAGGACGGATGCCCCCTGGCTTGCCGAGGTGGACTCCCACACACGCGCTCCAGCAGGCGGCCGTGAACCTGGGGAGGGCCTTCGATGGGTTCTTCCGCCGCTGCAGGGCGGGCGGAAAGCCCGGATACCCGCGCTTCAAGTCGAAGCGGGACACGAGGCAGAGCTACAGGACCAACTGGGGCATCTCCGTGCCCGACGCCCGCCACATAAAGCTGCCCAAGCTGGGCCTGGTCAAAGCGCGGATCTCGCGCCCGGTCAAGGGAAGGATCGTATCTGCGACCATCAAGCGCGTGCCTTCCGGCAAATACTTCTGCGTGCTCGGGGTTGAAGACGCGCCTGTTGAAGAATGGCCTGAAGCCAGGACGCCCGTGATGGGCGTGGATGCGGGCGTGAAGGATCTCGCGACGCGCTCAGATGGCATCAAGATTGCAAACCCCAAGGCGCTTGCCAAAGGCGAGAGGAAGCTCGCCCGGGAGCAGAGGCGCCTGTCCCGCAAGCAGAAGGGGTCCAAGAGAAGGGAGAAGCAGAAGAGGAAGGTGGCCCGCATCCATGAGCGGATAGCAAACCAGAGGAAGGACGCCATCCACAAGGCCACGACCGAGGCGGTGCGCGAGAGCCAAGCCATCGCCGTCGAGGACCTGAACGTCAGAGGGATGGAGAAGAACCGCCGTCTGGCCAAGTCCGTCGCGGACGCCTCCATGTCCGAGATGGCCCGCCAGCTGGAATACAAGTGCGCCTGGCACGGGCGGCGTTTCGTGAAGGTGAGCCGCTGGCATCCATCCTCGAAGATGTGCTCGTGCTGCGGGCATGTCCTAGAGGAGCTGCCGCTCTCCGTCCGTGCGTGGACGTGCCCCGTCTGCGGGGCGAGCCACGACCGCGACCTCAACGCGGCGGTCAACATCGCGCGGGAAGGAGCGCGGCTTCTGAATGAAGCAGACGGTACCGCAGGGCTTGCGGGAACCGGGGACGCGAAAGCGTCCCGAACGCTCGTGGAGCAGGCGTAAGACCAGCTTCCGCCGCAAGGCGGAGGAAGGCTATCTGCGTCGAAGCGAGAATCCCCCGGCTTCAGCCGTGGGGAGTGTCAACTACCTGTGCATCTCAGCCTATTCCTATCCGATGCTTGCCATCTACAATGCAGGGGCTGCACTCTATCGCAGCTTCGGCAAGGCGAGCACGACGATGTATATCTCGATCGTTTCCAACATCGTGAATGTCGTCGGCAACTGCATCGGTGTCTTCCTGCTGCATGCCGGTGTCGAAGGTGTCGCCTGGCCCTCGCTCATCTCCCGTACGCTCTCTGCTGTCCTCATCACCGTGTTCTGCTTCTCCGAGAATAATCCGGTGCAGTATGTGCGCTCCTGGATCTTCAGGATCGATGGGGAACTCCAGAAGAAGATCCTGCGCATTGCCGTTCCGAATGGCATCGAGAGCGGCCTCTTCCAGCTCGTGAAGGTTGCACTTTCGAGCATCGCCGCGCTCTTCGGAACCTATCAGATTGCCGCAAACGGAGTGGCGCAGAGCATCTGGACCATGGCAGCACTTGTCTCGGTCTCGATGGGACCGGCATACATCACGGTCATCGGACAGTGCATGGGAGCGCGCGACATCGAACAGGCAGAGTTCTACTTCAGGAAGCTCACGAAGATCACGCTTGCCTTCTCGATTGGCTGGAACATCCTGATCTTTGCTGTCACGCCGCCGCTTGTGGGGCTCTATGCCCTGAGCGAGGAGACGAAGCGGCTTACGATCCAGCTTGTCCTCATCCACAATGTCTTCAATGCGCTTGCCTTCACGTTCGCAGACCCTCTGGGCAAGGGACTCCGTGCGACGGGAGATGTATTCTTCACGACAGCCGTCTCGCTCTTCACGACCATCGTCGTGCGCCTTCTGTTCTCGATCATTCTCGGCATCTGCTTCAACATGGGCGTCATAGGCATTGCCCTTGCTATGGGCATCGACTGGACCGTGCGCGGAATCATCTTCTGGGTGCGCTTCAGGCGCAGTGCCTGGAAGAAGTGCCACGTGATCTAGAAAAGCAATTCATCGTATAGATAGGAGGATGCAGCTTAGCAGAGAGCTGCATCCTCTCTTTTCCTAATCCTCTTCGTTGCGCGCAAAGAACGACGCGGCGTTCTGGAAGAACATGGCCTCTGCGATGTCCTCTCCGAAGCGTCTGGCAACCAGAGCATGGAAGGCTGGCATGTCCTGTGCACCTGAGAGCCAGGACGGCGTCGTGGATCCGTCGAAGTCGCTGCCCAGAGCGATGATGTGCTCGCCTCCGAGCTCGAGGAAGTGATCGATGTGATAGCTTAGCTCATCGAAGGTGACATCAGGCTGGCCTGAGTCTTTGCCGCTTCCCTGGTTGAAGCGATCGGCGATGAAGGAGCGGCAGTAGTTGATGCCGACAAGGCCACCGCGGTCCCTGATAGCCTCGAACTCGTAGTCCGTGAGGTTGCGTGGATGAGCACAGACAGAGCGGCTGTTTGAATGCGTCGCCACGAAAGGACGGGTGGCATGGGACAGGACATCACTGAAGCCGGCATCGTTCAGGTGCGAGACATCTGCCACGATATGGAGCTCCTCCATGCGCTTCAAGGCCTTGATGCCGAAGGAGGAGAGGCCTTCTCGCGCGTCATTGCCGGAGCCGATGCAGTTCTGCCCGTTCCAGGTCAGGGTGATCATCTTGACGCCGTCAGAGCGCATCTCATCCAGGATGGAGAGGCCATTCTCGAGAGGAGAGGCATTCTCGACCGTGAGCATTGCGGCAACACGTCCATCCGAGAAGGCGTCCTCCACCTTCCTGCCATCCAATACCTGGCAGACCTCTGGTCTGTGCTCCTCGAGCTGTTCCCTGAAATAGGATGCGACCTTTCGGTAGAACTCATGCGGCTTGAGTCCCGTCTTTGAGAGGTCATCTGGCACCCAGACCGCAAAGCACTGGCACCAGCTTCCTGCCTGCGCCATACGCTCGAGCGAAAGCTGCAGGCTGTTATGCGCGAGGTCGTCTCCCTCCCGTACATTCGAGGCAGAGCGTGAAAAGGGCTCCACGTCGTACATGGAAAGACTGTCCAACGTATCGCAATGAAGATCGAAGATGCGGATGCTAGCTGCTGCCATATTCTTCTCCTGGCTCGCTGTGCGTCATATCTGATGCTTTGATTCTATGCCAGCATCAGAGGAGGTGCCGATATAGCCTTCCTGCGGCAACAGACAGCAATATGCATCTGAGCAGCTTGCTGCCACCATCCGCTCTGGGCCTGACTCAAGAGTGCATCTGGACTTATCATGGTGCGGAACAGACGAGAGGGAGGATGGCCTCATGGGCGAAGACGCAAAGCTTGATGTCTCTGCTGCGGCCCAGGCTGGCAGAGCGACAAAGGGTGAAGACAAGCTTGGCAGGCTCTGCGACGAGGTGGATGCAGACACCCGCAGCAGAGATGGATCTCCAGAAAGCCAGCCTGAGTTCGAAGAGCTTGCGCGCACGGTCTGGCGCCTGAGACAGGCTGATGGCTGCCCCTGGGACCGGGTGCAGACGCATGAGAGCATAGCAAGGAACATGATCGAGGAAGCCTATGAGGCAGTGGACACCTTCCAGGCGCACGATGATGCGCATATGCGCGAGGAGCTCGGCGATGTGCTTCTGCAGGTGCTGCTCCATGCGCAGATTGCGGCCGATGAAGGCTCCTTCGATATCCACGACGTCTGCAGGGGTCTGAATCGGAAACTCATCCGCAGGCATCCGCATATATTCGGAACGCCTGGGGGAGACGTGTCCCGCGTCTCAGCAGAAGGCACTCAAGAGGTGCCGGACATCTGGGACAAGGTAAAGCGTGAAGAGCGCGAAGCGAAGGGCGAGGCCACCGGCGAGGAGCCTGGGCTTCTTGATTCTGTGCCCATATCGCTTCCTGCCCTCATGCAGGCCCAGAAGATATCGAAGCGTGCTGCCAAGATGGGCTTTGACTGGAAGACCACAGATGATGTCTGGGACAAGGTCAATGAGGAAGTGGGGGAGTTCGAAGCTGAGCCCTCTGGCTCAGAGCGCGCCTTCGAAGAGTTTGGCGATGTCCTCTTCTCGCTTGTCAATGTCGCACGCAAGGAGCATATCGACGCAGAAGCGGCACTGGCCTTCGCGAACCGCAAGTTCCGCAGCCGCTGGGCTTCTATGGAGCGTGCTGCCGAGGCTTCAGGAAAGCCTCTGGATGCATGCTCCGATGAGGAGCTCGACCAGCTCTGGAGGCGGGCAAAGCAGGAAGAGCGGGGACAGTAATTCAGTGCAGAGATTCCATCCCGTAGTGAGAGCGATAATCTCGTTGCATCATGAATGAAAGAGCCTCTCCCGTTCTCTGATGGAATGGGAGAGGCTCTCTGTTGCAATCTGTGAAGGGAAACGATTACGACAGGAGCATGCGGTCGTTGGCAAGCTCGCCGCCCGAGACCTCCTCGAACTTCTTCAGAAGGTCTGCGACCTTGAGCTTTGCCTTCTCTTCGCCGCGTACATCATAGATGATCTGGCCTTCATGCATCATGATGAGACGGTTGCCGAGCCTGATGGCGTCGTGCATGTTGTGTGTCACCATGAGGGTCGTAAGGCCGTTCTCGTCGACAAGCTTCTGCGTGAGCGAGAGGACCTTGGCAGCCGTCTTCGGGTCGAGGGCTGCCGTATGCTCGTCGAGCAGGAGCAGCTTCGGCTTCTTGAGGACTGCCATGAGAAGCGTCAGCGCCTGGCGCTGGCCGCCAGAAAGCAGTCCCACCTTCGACGTCATCCTTGTCTCAAGGCCGAGGTCGAGTTCCTTCAGGCGATCGACATAGCTTTCGCGCTCGGACTTGCCGATGCCCCAGGCAAGGCCGCGGTGCTGGCCCCTGCGTGCGGCAAGGGCAAGATTCTCGTCGATCTGCATGTCAGCTGCTGTGCCGCGCATGGGGTCCTGGAAAACACGTCCCAGATCGGCTGCACGCTTGTACTCGGGCAGGCGCGAGACATCCTGTCCGTCGAGCTCGATCGTGCCGCCATCAGGCGGGAAGACGCCTGCGACGATGTTCAGGAGCGTCGATTTGCCGGCTCCATTGCCGCCGATGACCGTGACGAAATCGCCGTCTGCAAGATCGAGGTTCACGCCGCGCAGAGCCGGCTTCTCGTTCACCGTGCCCTTGTTGAAGGTCTTTGTGACATTCGTGAGCTTGAGCATCAGCGCTCGCCTCCCTTCGAGTAGGAGAGATGCTGCTGCCTGCGCTCCAGGATGACGGGGATGACAAGGGCAAGGGCGACGATGATGGCAGAGAAGAGCTTCATGTCGTTTGCGTCCATGCCCATCTGGAGGACGATGGCACGGATCAGGAAGTAGACGACAGAGCCGACGACCGCGGAAGTGAGGCGGCTGCCAAAGGCCTGGAGCTTGCCCGGGGTGAGACGGCCGAGCACCTCGCCGATCACGATGGCAGCAAGGCCGATAACGATGGCACCAGTGCCCATGTTGATGTCAGCGTACTTCTGGCTCTGGCATACAAGAGCGCCAGAAAGACCGACAAGGCCGTTCGAGATCATGAGGGCAAGAAGCTTCGTCACACGCACATCGATGCCGAGAGCGCGGCACATATGCTCATTCTGGCCCGTGGCGCGGAGGGCAGAGCCAATCTCGGTTCCGAAGAACCAGTACAGAAGCACGATGCAGAGCACGGCGACCAGGATGCCGATCATGAAGGATGCGACGCTCTGGGAGACACCCAGAAGCGAAGCAAGACGGGTGAAGACGGTGTCGACATTCAGGAGCGGAACATTGGACTTGCCCATGATGCGCAGGTTGATGGACCAGAGTGCAATCTGAGTAAGGATTCCTGCAAGGATGGCGGGGATATCGAAGACCGTATGTAGCAGGCCGGTGACAGCGCCTGCAATGACACCGGCAAGGGTGCCAAGAAGAATGGCAAGAAGCGGATCGAGGCCAAGCGTGACCGATGCGGTCGCGGCAACGCAGCCGCCCAAAGCGAAGCTGCCATCGACCGTAAGATCTGCGATGTCGAGCATCTTGTAGGTGATGAAGACGCCCAGGACCATGATGCCCCAGAGAATTCCCTGGTAGACGGCCCCGGAGAGAGCGAGAAGCATTAAGATTTCCTCCTTTTCCAAAAGCATGCCCGGCGAAAATGGGCCGGGCACAGAATAGAGCAGCGATACTGGACGGCAGGAAGGTCCTGCCAGAGCTCTGTCCTCTTACTGGATGACAGAGAGGTCGACGCCTATCGCTTTCGCGGTCTCTTCGTTCGTCGAGAGCGTGCATTCGCTGGCATCGAGCGTCTCGATCGGCATGTCGGCAGGTTTCGACTCGCCCTTCAGGATCTTCACAGCCATCTCACCCGCCTTGTAGCCAAGCTTGTTGTAGTCAATGCCGTAGGTGGCAAGGCCGCCATTGTCGACCATGCCCTTCTCTCCGCAGATGACAGGAAGCTTGTTCTCATTGGCGACCATAGCGACCGTTGTCATTCCGGCAGCGATCGTGTTGTCCGTCGGAGCGTAGCAGGCATCGACCTTGCCGACCATGGACTCGACGACCTGCTGGATCTCGTTCGAGCTGGAGACCGAGTAGCGCGTGACTTCGAGGCTGCGCTTGGCTGCAGCTTCCTCCGCCATCTGCACCTGGACATCGGAGTTGGACTCGGCGGTGCAGTACAGGACGCCGACCTTCTTGGCATCAGGAAGGAGCTGGATAAGCAGGTCGAACTGGTCATCGACCGGCGTGAGGTCGGAGGTGCCCGTGACGTTGCCACCAGGAGCATCGTTCGAGGCGACGAGGCCGGATGCGGCAAAGTCGGTGATGGCAGTGCCGACGATGGGAATCTCGGTCGTGGCACCTGCCACTGCCTGGGCAGCAGGGGTGGCGATGGCAAGAATCAGGTCGTCGCCGTCGTTCACGAGCTTCTGAGCGATGGTCTGGCAGGCAGACTGATCATTCTGCGCATTCTGCTGATCGATCGTATAAGAGATGCCCGAATCGTCGAGCGCCTGGACGAATCCCTTGTTTGCCTGGTCGAGCGCTTCATGCTCGGTGAGCTGCAGGACACCGATCTTGAACTTCTTTTCGCCGCTTGTGCCGGAGCATGCAGCAAGGCCGCCTGTGGCCATAAATGCTGCAGCACCTCCGAACATTGCTAGTGCGCTGCGACGTGTGATATTTCTGGCCATGCTGACAGCCTCCTCATTGTGAGCGTGCCGCCCGCAGCGCAGGCAGGCTTCAGCAGAAGGCCATGCCGGCTCCATGAGCGGCGCAAGATTGATACATGAACAGATGCTAGTTTCATGAGAGGGCACAGGTGGAGTAAGAGCTGCAACTGATAACGAGCATTTAACCGCATGGATAAGGAACTGAGCAGTCAGCTGTATCGCATCGGCCGCAGCATCCTGGCGCACGAGATAGCCGACATTCATGATCTCATCGGTCTCGAGCGGCACCGGAATGATGCCACGGTCAGATGGATAGACCCCCATTGCGATGTTGTAGCCATCATGCTCCGACAAGAGGCGCGCCAGAGATCCGTTGTCGCTGAGCGCGACATGGCTGTGGCAGGGAAGGCCGGCAAGCGGCTCCTCTGCAAAATAGGCCGACCCTTTCGTGCCCTGCAGATGGGCGAAGCGCTCCATCATCTGCAAGGTGCTCGTCGGCGTCGGTTAACTCATCGGCGAAGCTGGGGGAGTGCAGCTGCGCTGCTCATGGCGCTTGATGGCTTCGGCATCGGTGTCGGCATCTCCGGCCTCACCTTCCTCGTCGCCTCCTATGCCTATGACCGGCTCGAAACGATTCCTGCCTTCGATGCAATCAGGCACTACATACGTCCTGTCATCGGAGGGATTCTGCTCACGATTGCCGTGACGATGCTATCGCTTGCTGTGGAGGCAGCACAGCACGCACCCGCAAGGCTCCGCTCGGAAAGCTGATACTGCTTGCGGTCTGCGTGGCGCTTGGCTGCATGAATGGTCTTGCGCTGATCGCCTGGCAGCCGCTGCCGCAATGGATGCAACAAGAAGCATAACGGAACAGCCGATCCAGACCGCCCGCCCATGCACCCGGGTATGCGTGGCTTTCATGAGCTGCTCAGATACGAGACCAGCCATGCAGCAGCCGAGCATGTCAATTGCTGGAGCTTCGATCAAGCCGCACCATTTCTCTGAGTGCTTAGCAAGAAGGATGGCGGCAGATATAATCAAAGGCGCGACTGATGACTCTGAACAGGGGCTTTCGCCACACCCGTTCTGGAAGGACGGAGACACAGAAGCGGTCCCGCCAAGCGTCTTCTGGATGCATTGAACCAAGCAGCAGGACGGGCAAGCGATAAGGAATGCGAGCTATGGAGTTTCGAAAGATAAGGAAGAAGAGAAACGAGATCGGCATCGATGCTGCAAAGGATCTGCTGGCTCGTTCCAGACGGGGAGTTCTTGCTGTGAATGGTGACGACGGATATCCCTATGCCATTCCGATCAACTTCCTTTATGACGGAGAGCGCAATCAGATCATCTTTCATGGCGCAAGGGCAGGGCATAAGGTCGATTCCCTGAAGAGGAGCGACAAGGTATGCTTCACGGTCTTTGGCAACGAAACGATCAAGGACGAGCCATGGGCCCCATATATGCAGAGCACGGTCGTCTTCGGGAGATGCCATCTGATAGACAGCCCCGAAGAGAACATCAGATACGTGAGACAGTTCGCAATGAAATACTATCCCGATCCCGCTCTGGTGGAAGAAGAGATCGTGCACTCGGGACGCGCTGTGCAGATGTTCGTGATCGATATCGAGCATATGAGCGGCAAGGAAGTCCAGGAACGGTAGGGAAGGGCTGCACGAACCCCCCAAGCCATGATCCTTTCGCTGCAGGACATGTCCTGCAAATCTTTACGTCAATGACGCGGCATCGCATGCAGGAATGCCCCGCCAGAGCACGTGTTCGATCTGCGTGCCCTATGCAGGCAGTTCCTGCATGCAGTTGCACAGCTGCTACAGCGACGCTATGAAGCGCATCTGCCCCGCGCGCCCGGCTTCATCCCATTTGAAGACGCCGGCATCCTCGAGCACATGCGAGAAGACTTCGCCGACAGCATCTTTTACGATGGCCTGGATGTTGTCTTCCGCAAGCTCCGGATGCGCCTGCGCAAGCCCTTTTGCCCAGACGGCATGGGCGGAAGCGAGCTCGTCCTGTCTGAGCTCTTCGAGGGAGGCATCCTTGAGGAGGAGCTCCTCAGTGCGCTTGAGCTCGGGCACGAGGCGGGGAGGGAGGATGGCAAGACCCATGACCTCGATGAGGCCGATGTTCTCGCGCTTGATGTGGTGCCACTGCTCATGCGGATGGAAGACGCCGAGCGGATGGTCCTTCGAGGTGATATTGCACCTGAGAGCGAGGTAGGCCTCATAGGTGCCGTCATGCTTCCTGACGATAGGCGTGACCGTATTGTGGGCGCCATTCTCGTCGTGGGCGATGATGCCGAGATCGGGGTCGCTCCAGGCTCTCCAGCATGTGATGATGTGCTCTGCTGCATCGAGGATCTGGCCCCGGTTCTGAGAAGTGAGCCTCAGGACCGAGAGCGGCCACTTGAGGACTTCGCCCTTGATGTCGGGATATCCTGGGACCTCGAATGTCTCTGCCGTCTCTGCCTTCATCATTGCGAATTCATGCCTGCCGCCCTGGTAATGGTCATGCGAGAGGATGGAGCCTCCGACGATAGGCAGGTCGGCATTCGAGCCGATGAAGTAGTGGGGGAAGAGGTCCACGAAATCGAGCAGGCAGGAAAGCGACGCCCTGTCCACATGCATCGGGCGGTGGTGCGCGCTCATAGCGATGCAGTGCTCGTTGAAGTAGGCATAAGGGGAGTACTGGAAGCCCCAGCGCTCGTGCCCGAGCTCGATCGGGATGATGCGGAGATTCTGGCGCGCTGGATGGGCGCCGAAGGCATCGGACGCAGGACGGCCCGCATATCCTTCGTTCTCGATGCAGAGCTGGCACGCAGGATATTTCTCGCCTGCAGGCGCCTTGCCGGCAGCGGCAATCTCGCGCGGGTCCTTCTCCGGCTTCGAGAGATTGATCGTGATCTCGAGAGGACCGAATTCGCTCTCATATGTCCAGCAGATGTTTCTGGCAATGGCTGACCTGCGCACATAGCCGGCATCGCAGCAGAGGCTGTAGAACCAGTCTGTTGCGGCCTGGCCGCCCTTGGTGCTCCTCAGATCGGCGAACTTCTTTGCTATCTCGGACGGCCTTGGCATGAGGAGCCCCATGATCTCCATTGCGATGCGGTCGCGCCCCGAGGCAGTATTCTCCTCCTTGCCGGCAGCAATCGCGTGCTCGGCAAGTTCTGCCAGGAGCTCGTCAGGGACGTCAGATGACGCAGCAGGGGAGACAGCAGGATCTTCTGCATTCTCGGCCAGTGTCCATGCATCTTGAGGTCCAGGGCCGGTGTGTCCTATGGCAGAAAGCACGCTGTTGTAGGCCCAGATGCGGTCTTCCCAGGCTAGCAGGCCGTGCACGGCTGCATAGTCGCAGATGGCTTCGATCTCTGCTGCAATGTCTTCAGCTACTCCCATGATGCAAAAGCACCCCTTTCTGCAATGTGATAGCGGCGCGTGGCATCCTTGCCGAGCCAGGCGTCCATCCTCTCCTGGAACTGGCCTGCTTCTGCAAACGGGACGAAGCACTGGATCGTGCCGCCGAAGCCGCCGCCGTGGATCCGGCAAGCGCCTTTGCCTTCTAGAAGGCGCTCGGCAAGTGCAAGCGCAACCATTGCCGGCTGCTCGGCATTGCCGGTCGTCACATTCTGGAGATACATTGCAGAGCTCTTGCCCGACGCGCGCGTGAGTGCCAGGAACTCTTCGATATTGTCTTCCTGGAGTGCCTGCCACCTCTTCTGAACGAGCCGGTCCTCGTTCCAGTAGTGGAGGGCGCGGAGCACCGGCCTGTCGCCGAGCTTCTTCCTGAGCTCCGGTACCGCATCAAGGAACTTCTTCTCATCCACATCGGCGAGACGGACCTTGCCGAAGGTACGGGCGACTTCCTGCATCTCTTCGGGGATGGCGGCATAGGCGTCGGTCAGGTCCTCATGGCTCGCTCCGACCTTTGCCAAGATCAGGGCGTATCCTGCATCCTCGAAGTCATAGACGAGCTTCTCTGCCTTGGGATTCTCCTTATCGAAGAAATCGATGAAGGCAAGGCCGCCGAGACAGACCGAAGCCTGGTCCATGAGGCCACAGGGCTTGCCGAAATAGACGTTCTCGACTTTCTGGCACATGCGGGCAAGCTCGAGCGCATCGTAGCTCTTTCCGTCCCAGAACGCTTCCATGGCACGGCCGAGCGCCGCTTCGATGGCAGCGGAGGAGGAAAGCCCGCCGCCCACGGGAATCGTGCTCGTAAGGGCGATATCGAAGCCGGAGGGCACCCTGCCATCCTCAGCCATGGATGCCGCCATGCCACGCACAAGCGCAGCCGTCGTATTCTTCTCGTCTACGCGGATCGAGAGGTCGGAGGCATCGACCGTGACGAGAGGGTAGCCATCGCTTGCAAGGCGGATCAGCGTGCCTTCTGTCTTTCTGGCTACGGCGTCGATTGCGACATCGAGGGCGCCCGCAATGACATGGCCACCCTCATGATCGGTGTGGTTGCCGGCGATCTCGGAGCGTCCTGGCGCATGCACCTGAAGCAGCTTGGCTCCCTTGTCTGGCTCGCCGAATGCTTCGTCGAAGACTTCGTGCGCCCGCATCTGTCCTTCCGTCATCTTTGAGGATTCCATCTCGTTCTCTCCTTGTCTTGTCTGTCCAACATTTGGCAGCCTATCGCTGCATATACGTGCCAAGCATCCAGGAAATGCCTATCTCGTAAGGCCTCTCTGGCGTGCAGACGGGCTGAGGCCACGACGGGTGATGTGCGCAATCGGGGAAGTACTCAGCCTCGGCCGCAAAGCCAGCGCCTGCTACGTAGCTCGTCCCGTCTTTCCCCTCCGGATCATCGAGCCAGTTTCCGGGATAGAGCTGGATGCCGGGAGCTGTCACAGAGATGTCGAGCGTACGTCCGGACTTCGGATCATGAGCTGAAAGGGCATGCCGGAGCTTGCCATCAGGCTCCCAGCCCCTTTCGCAGAAGCAGTGGTCGATGCCATGCCCCCGCTCGAGCTGGACCGATGCCTGACCGAGATCTTGGCCCAATGCCTTGGGAGTCCTGAAGTCGAAAGGAGTGCCTGCCACGGGCAGGATGCGTCCATCCGGCACATGGTCGCCTGCTATCGGCAGGAAGCTGTCTGCATCGATTGCGACAACCGTATCGAGGGCAGAACCTGAGGCATGGCCCGCGAGATTGAAATACGTGTGGTTCGTCACGTTCACGAACGTCTCTTTGTCGCTCTCGCACCGGTAGCGTATGTCGACTCTATAGCCATCCTGCTCTTCTACTAGAGAGAATGTTGCGGTGAAGCGGCGGTTGCCTGGAAGGCCAAGCTCTCCGTCTGCCAGATTGCAGGCAAGCGTCAGAGAATCATCCGACTCATCTTCGATGCGTTCCCAGAGCCTCTTGTGGAGGCCTTTCGTCAGGCTCGAGTGGAGGTTGTTTGCGTTGTCAGGCCCATCATTCCTCTCGAGTGCATATGGCTGCGAGCCAATCGTAAGCTCGGCGCCGCGGGTCCTGTTCGCGACAGGTCCGATCGTCGCACCGTAGCAGGCTGGGTCATCGAAGTAGCCTTCAAGCCCGGAGAAGCCGAGCACGATATCATCCACGTTCCCGCCCCTGTCTGGAACGGAAAGGCCCAGCACCGTTGCGCCGAAATCGGTGACGGTCAGGGCAGCGTTGCCTACTAGAATCGTATATTTCATGGCGCAGCTGCCATCTGGCAGCATGCCAAGCATCGAGCTCTCGACCATATGCATCCTCCCTGCTTCTGCTACAATGTTAACGTACGCATAGCTCAATTGCAGCGAGATTCTTGGCTCTGTGCTACTGTTTTCGCCAATGGAACCAAATGGCAGGGGAGCGGCAGGAGGGATTCGCGTGACGAAGAGAGAGCAGATGCACCGTCCGGTATCGGCAGCGGATGTCGCTCGTGCCGCGGGCGTATCCCAGCAGACTGTCTCCCGCGTCGTGAACCGGCAGCCCAATGTGAGCGAGAAGACGCGCCTCGCTGTGACACGTGCGATGGAGGAGCTCGGGTTCCGCCCCAACTTTGCCGGGCGCTCGCTCAGGAGCGGCCGCTACCATTCGGTTGGCCTCACGATCTACAACATCACGCAGTACGGCAATCTCTCGACGCTTGACGGTATCGCCACTGCTGCACGTGAGCATGGGTATGCCATAACGATGGAAGAGGAGCGTGACGACAGCCCTGTCTCGCTCGAAGCGACAACGAGGCGCATGCTTGCCCTTCCTGTCGATGCGATGATCGTCAGCATGAGCATCAAGGCAGAGGACTTCGATGTCTTCCGTCCGGCACAGGGCTTGGGCTGCGTGCTTCTGACCATGTATCCGCATCCTGGCTGCACGACAATCGATTCCGACCAGTATGGCTGCTCCCGCCTTGTTATGAATCATCTCCTTTCCCATGGACACAGAGAGGTCCGCTTCGTTGCCGGCCCCTCATATTCGGTCGACTCCACATTCCGCGAAAAGGGCTGGCGAGATGCGCTGGAAGAGCAGGGGATTGAAGCAGTGGAGCCCCTTGCCGGTGACTGGGCCGCAGACAGCGGCTACGAGGCAGGTGCCGCGCTTGCGACAGACGCGTCAATGACCGCCGTCTATGCAGCAAACGACCAGATGGCCTTGGGCGTCATTGCCGCGCTCGAGGATGCCGGAAGGCAGGTGCCGGAAGACGTGAGCGTCGTGGGCGTCGATGATTCCCTGGGCGGCACCGTACCCAGAAACCGCCTTACGACGGTGCGCTTCGATATGTTCCAGCGCGGCACCCGCGCCTTCGAGGAAGCGCTCAAGGCAGGGGAGCCGGGCTACGAGGTCCAGGACATCCGCATTCCCGGCACTCTCATCGAGCGCTCCACGGTACGGGACATCAGATAGCCGAAGCCGCTCTCGGGTACAATTCATTCGTCAAACGTATTGGAAGGAACCTTCCGTGTTCATTGCATTGTTCTCTACGGTCTTCGGGCTCTGGCTCGTCGGCTGCATCATCGCCTTCTTCTTCAAGCTCGTCTGGTGGACCTTTGCCTTCGCCTTCAAGGCACTCGGCTGGCTCATACTTGCCTGCATCGTGTTGGCTCTTCTGAGCGTACCCTTCATAGCCGCTGTCATCGCCTGTGCAGCGCTCCTCGCAGGCCTTGCACACGCGGGTGCCCATTAGGATGCCTTCGCAGGAAGGCGTCTCCTTCATCCTCTATGCAGGTGACACCCCCGTGGAGGTCACGAAGCGCCATGTCAGGGATCTCAATCTGCGTGTAACCCGTGAGGGACGCTGTGTCATGTCGATCCCGCTTCGCTGCTCCCGTGCTATTGCCCAGTCCTTCCTGGATGAGCGCCAGGCATGGATAGAGCAGAAGATGGCGGCATCCAGGAGAAGGATCTCTGCCATATCCGCCGAGCGCTACCTTTCCGGCTCCCACACGATGCTCTGGGGCGAGCCCTGCACCGTAATGCTCGAGGAAGTCCAAGCAAGCAGACAATCCGTCTCATTCGATCTGGATAAGAAGACCGTGACCCTCAGACTCGGCCGCACGGCGCTCGAAGACAGCGATGAGGGGTGCCAGATTCGGCATGATGCCATCCGTAAGGTGCGCAGGCTTGCACTCGAGACGCGGCTTCCCGAGCTGGCAGAGCAGGCCGAAGAACGCGTCGGAGCAGCAGCTTCTGGCTGGCATGTACGGGACATGAAGACGCGGTGGGGCTCCTGCTCGACCGGCACAGGCCAGATCAGGCTCGCCTCGGCACTCTCCGCTTATCCCATATTCTGTGCCGAAGCTGTGGCCTGCCACGAAGCATGCCATCTGATTGTTCCCAACCACAGCGCTGCATTCTATCGGGAGCTCACCCGCGCCTATCCTGACTGGCAGCACGCACGGCAATACCTCAAGCAGGCGCCACGCCCCATCTGACAAAGGCCATTTCCGTTTCCTGTGCGTTGCGCCTCTTCCATAAGCGGCTATATGCTGCCATTCTTGATGCATAAACGCCGATGGAGGGAGGCAGCGTGGCAGAGCTTGGCACAGAGGAGCTCAAGAGGCTCTTTGCCGAGGACCATTTCGCGAGCGATGCCTGCGGCTGCAGGATCGAAGAGGCACGTCCTGGATATGCCCGCGTGAGCTTCGAAATCGAGAGGCGCCACAGGAACCAGAGGAACGAAGTAATGGGCGGTGCCATCTTCACGCTCGGCGACTTCGCGATAGCCGTCGCCTCGAATGCCACGGGCACGGCCCATGTGGCAGTGAGCTGCTCGATCGATTTCCTGACGATCGTGAAGGGCACCCGCCTCATCGCAGAAGCCAGAGCGGAGCGTGGCGGGCGCCACCTTGCCTTCTATTCTGCCAGGATCACAGATGAGCTTGGCACCTACGTGGCACGCATGAGCTCGACCGGCTTTGCCGTCGGAGAGATTCCCGAAGATGTTCTCGCACGCATATCGGGCACAACGGATACTAAGGAGAGATAGCCATGAAGAAAGATACCGCGGTCCTCGTGATCGATGTCCTCGTTTCCGGAGCAGACGACACGCTCTACAAGCAGGACCCCGCAGAAGCGGCTCTCGTAAAGAAGGCCGCTGCGGTCGTCGATGCTGCACGTGCAGCAGAGCTTCCCGTCATCTTCCTCTGCGACCAGCATATCAAGGGCGTGGACAGAGAGCTCGAGCTCTGGGGAGACCATGGCATAAAGGGCGATGCACGTCCGAATCCAGAGTTCGAGGCAGGTTCTGGCGCACTTGACTTCATCATCCCCAAGAGGCGCTATTCGGGATTCTTCGGAACCGACCTCGATCTGACGCTCAGGGAGCTCGGAGTCACCAAGCTCATTGCCGTCGGCGAGGACACGAACATCTGCGTACTCCACACGCTTGCCGACGCCTGGAACCTGGGCTATGCGACGGAGGTCGTCACCGACGCAACGAGGACCTTCCTTGTCGGGACGCAGGAAGGGGCGCTCGAGCATATGCAGAAGTGCTTCGGCACGAAGCCTGTCACGGCAGACGAAGCAATGGCAGAGCTTGCGTAAGTACTGAACAGGAAATCACGAACTGGGGGGAGCCTGCATCAGCAGGCTCCCTTTTTGCACTTTCATGACTCAATCAGGTACCAATTTTCAGATACCTCAGGAAAATATTGAAGAAATTTGTTCAAGTTGTGTACTTCTTTTGTACAATACTGAAATTGCTGTGTTGGGAAAGCAACAGACGGGAGAGGGTCTGTATGGACAAGAACCAGCGTATCTGCATCGTAGGTGGCGGTCCCGCAGGAACATCGATGGCAATGTATCTGCAGAAGCAGGGATTCCACAACTACACGATCTATGAGAAGTCGGGACGTGTCGGCGGCAAGGCATTCTCGCCGAAGATGGAAGTCACGACAAAGGACGGCAAGAAGGAGCAGCGCACCATCGAGATGGGTGCTGTCATGGGCTGCGATACCTACTTCGCCGTGCATGAGTGCGAGGAGTTCGGCGGAGCCACGCATGCCGATGGCCCGGCCATGGGACGCCGCTTCACGAATACCGATGGCACCCCGATCAAGCAGTCGAAGCTTGCTCTTCTCAAGAAGGTCATGAAGATGCGCAAGCTCTCGAAGCTCCTTGCCACGAAGTACAAGGGCTACGACGTGAATGGACACCGTGGAGTCGCCCAGGGCCGCTATGAGGGCCTCTGCCCTTCGCCCGAGCTCAAGCTTGCCCACATCGAGGGAGAGAATCCGAACCTCAAGGACCTCTCGATGCCGTTCTCGGAGTTCCTGAAGCTCAACCACTGCGAGGATGCAGAGCTCGTCTGGAAGGGCCCCTTCACGTCCTTCGGCTATGGCTACTTCGACGAGATTCCTGCAGCCTATGTGCTCAAGTACCTCGACGCCTTCACGGTGAAGCAGTTCCTGTCCACCGGCAGGCTCTGGACCTGGAAGAACGGCACCGAGTCCATCTGGCAGGGCGTGAACAGCCATCTCGAGCATCCGGCAGTCCTCAATACCGAGGTCACCGGCATCAAGCGCGAGGGCGGCAAGGTCACGGTCACGCTGAACGGCAAGCAGGAGGAAATCTTCGACAAGCTCATCATCTGCACGCCGCTCGAGATGTTCCTCGGCTACGGCGACCCGACCGCAGAAGAGACCGAGCTCTTCTCCAAGATCCAGAACAAGGAATACTTCACGATGGCAGTGAGGACAGAAGACGAGAAGTCGCCTGACATCTCCTACTACTATTTCGCGAACATGACGCCTGAGACCCGCGGACATCTCATGGTCTTCTATCACCGCTGGCCGGACTGCGGACCGCAGCCGCTCGTCACCTTCACGCTCAGGAACCATGAGGGCATGAAGGACGTGCCGTTCGAAGAGGCCCGCGACACGACGCTTGCCGACATGGCAAAGTCGGGCCTTCCTGTCGTCAAGACCGAGCGCATCGATGACTGGTACTACTTCCCGCATGTGTCCTGCAAGGACTATGCTGACGGCTGGTACGACAAGGTCGAGGCGCTCCAGGGCGAGAAGAATACCTACTTCGCTGGCGAGGTCATGGCATTCGGCGACATGGAGGAGACGGTCGAGTACTCCAAGGACCTCGTGCGCCGCTTCTTCACCGATTAGACAAGGCTTGGGTCACATGGAAGAAATCAAGATCATCGAGCTCAAGGAGAGCGTCTTTGCCGACAATGATGCTGAGGCAGAGAAGCTCCGCCAGAGCCTCAAGAAGAGGGGCACCTTCCTCATCAATGTGATGAGCTCGCCTGGTGCCGGAAAGACTTCGACGCTCAAGGCTCTCATCCCGAAGCTCGCCCAGAACCATTCCGTTTCCGTCATGGAAGCAGACATCGACGGTGCCATCGACGCCGACGAGATCCAGGAAGAGACAGGTGCCCATGCCGTGCAGCTCCACACGGGTGGCATGTGCCACCTCGATGCCGGCATGACTGAGCAGGGAATCGATTCTCTCGGGGACACGCCTTCTGACATCGTCTTCCTCGAGAACGTGGGCAACCTCGTCTGCCCGGCAGAGTTCGATACCGGTGCAGCCATCAACGCCGTGATCCTTTCTGTTCCTGAGGGAGACGACAAGCCGCTCAAGTACCCGCTCATGTTCGAGAAGGCAGACGTCGTGATCCTCAACAAGTGCGACGTCCTGCCGTACTTCGACTTCGACCTCGATACGTTCAAGAAGTATCTGAGGGACCGGAACGACAGCTGCGACCTCATCCAGATCTCCGCCAAGACAGGAGACGGCACAGATGAGCTTGCTGCCTGGATCGAGCGCGCCTACGAAACATGGAGGGCCTAAGGCATGTCTGAACAGTTCGAATCCCCTCGCTCCATCTACCAGAACGAGGCGGAGCGCAATGCGGCCGTGGCCAAGCTCGGCCGCAAGATCACGGACGTCGTGAAGCACAAGATCACCGGCGTCTCCACCAATGATGCCGAGTACTGGGGCCTCAAGGAGGTCCTGACCGACGAGATGGTCGAGCTCGGCAACAAGATGAAGGTCAGGAAGTTCTACGAGTTCGAGGACCTCATGAAGCTCGAACCGGACATGGAGCCGGTCCATCTGCAGAAGCTCCTGGACGACATGTCCGTCATCGGCATCCTCGAGTATGACTACGGCGACCACTACGACGACAACGGCCCCATCAAGGATGCACCGCACACGAAGCGCTGGAGGCTTCCGTACTTCGTGCCAGGCTCTGCCGAGCTCTTCAATTCGACGAAGGACCGCATCGACAAGAACCCTGCCGTCGCTTCATTCTTCGAGCGCATGACGTTCGTGCCTCTGGCTGGCATCACCGAGATGGTCCCTCCTGGAGGAGACGGAATCGGCATGCATGTCATCCCCGTCGAGGAGGCTGTGAACTTCCAGAACGAGGCCATCGACAAGGAGCGCATCTCCTACTGGCTCAAGAAGTATGAGGGACACATCTCTGCCGGCATGTGCTCCTGCCGCTACTCGCGCACGAAGCTCGGCGAGGGCTGCGCTGACGACCCCGAAGACTGGTGCATCCAGGTCGGCGATATGGCTGACTACACGGTCGAGACGCACCGTGCCCACTACATCACGTCCGATGAGGCGCTCGAGATCATCCAGAAGGCAGAGGACAACGGCTTCGTCCACCAGATCACGAACATCGACGGCGAGACGAAGATCTTCGACATCTGCAACTGCGATGTGAAGATCTGCAATGCCCTGCGCACGAGCATGCTCTTCAATACGCCGAACCTGTCCCGCTCCGCCTATACGGCAAAGGTCACGCCGGAGAACTGCGTTGCCTGCGGCCTCTGTGTCGAGTCCTGCCCGGCAGGAGCCGTGAAGCTCGGCCAGAAGATCTGCAAGAAGGATGGCACGCTCCCGAAGTATCCGAAGTCCATCCTGCCTGATGCCATCCACTGGGGCAAGTATGCCTGGGACGAGAACTACCGCGATACGGCCCGCATGCACAATACGTGGCCGACGGGCTCCTCTCCCTGCAAGGCGGCCTGCCCTGCACACGTGCCTGTCCAGGCCTATCTCAGGAAGGCGCGCGAGGGCAAGTACCAGGAAGCAGTCGGCCTCATCAAGACGCAGAACCCGTTCCCGGCTGTCTGCGGCAGGATCTGCAACAAGCGCTGCGAGGATGCCTGCACAAGGGGCACGATCGATGCGCCGGTCTCCATCGACGAGGTCAAGAAGTTCGTGGCCGACTTCGACCTGGCCCAGGCGAAGCAGTTTGCTGCAAAAAAGGCCGTGCCTTCCGTCGAGGGACACTTCGACGAGAAGATCGCAATCATCGGTGCCGGCCCTGCAGGCCTGAGCTGTGCCTACTACCTGGCCCTCCTCGGCTATAAGCCAACCGTCTTCGAGAAGCATGAGCTTCCTGGCGGCATGATGCAGTACGGCATCCCGACCTACAAGCTCGAGAAGGATGTCATCCAGAAGGAGATCGACCTCATCAAGGATCAGGGCGTCGATATCCGCTGCGGCGTCGAGATCGGCAAGGACATCACCCTTGAAGACCTCAAGAAGCAGGGCTATCAGGCCTTCTATATCGCAATCGGCTGCCAGGGCGGACGTCGCCCGGGTGTCGCAAACGATACCGCAGAAGGCACCGATATCGCTGTCCATTATCTGCAGGAGTCCATGGCTGAGGGCAACCCGGCAATGTCGGGCAAGGTTGTCGTGATCGGCGGCGGCAATGTCGCTGTCGACTGCGCGAGGAATGCTGCACGCCGTGGCGCCGACGAGGTCCATATGGTCTCGCTCGAAGCCAGGGATGAGATGCCTGCCTCCGAGGATGAGATCCAGGAGACGCTTGCCGATCATGTCTTAGTCGAGTGCGGCTGGGGGCCGAAGGAGGTCCTCGTCGATGCAGCGGGGCATGTCGCGGGCATCGTCCTCAAGAAGTGCACGCGCACGATCGATCCTGAGACCCACCGCTTCTCGCCGCTCTACGATGAGTCCGAGACACGCACGATCGAGTGCGACAAGATCGTCTTTGCTATCGGCCAGGCCATCGATTGGGGCAAGCTGCTTGATGGCACGAAGGTCGAGTTCCACCACGGCAACTATCCGGTTGCTGACGAGCTCACGTTCCAGACGGCTGAGCCTTCGATCTTCGTCGGCGGCGACGTCTACACGGGCCCGAAGTTCGTGATCGACGCAATCGCCGAAGGACACCATGCTGCAGAGTCGCTCCACCGCTTCGTGCATGAGAATGCATCGATGACAATAGGCAGGGACAGGCACGACTACCAGCCCTTCGATAAGGACGACCTCTCCTTCGGCTCCTATGACACCTACCAGCGCCAGGAGCCGGTCGCAAAGCCGGAAGGCAAAGATCGCTTCCGCGATGTCTCCGGCACGCTCACGCCTGAGCAGGTCGAGCGCGAGTGCTCTCGCTGCCTTGGCTGCGGCGCCTCGGTCGTCGATCCGAACAAGTGCATCGGCTGCGGCATATGCACGACGCGCTGCCAGTTCGATGCCATCCACCTCTATCGCGACCATCCTGAGATGAGCACGATGAGGAAGGCAGAGGACAAGGTCGGAGGCCTTGCTGCCTACCAGCTGAAGCGCATGGTCAAGATTGTCGCAAACTCGGGCTCCGAGGAAGCGAAGATCATGCGCGCGAAGCGCAAGGAGTACGAGCGCACGCACGGCAAGGATTGGCAGGCAGCCCATCCGAACACCGGCAATGCGGTCGAAGAGGAAAAGCACTAGCAAGAATCTCGGTGCGCCTGGACGTCTGCAATCCAGGCGCACCTTCCAGGAAGGAATCCGCCCATGCATGAGCTCGGCATCGTCGTCCATGTGATCGATATGGTCGAGAAGGCGGCCGAGGAGAACCATGTGCACAAGGTCATGAAGCTCGACCTCGAGGTGGGGGAGGTCTCGACGATCGTTCCCGACTACTTCCGCGACTGCTACCAGTGGGCCATCAAGAAGACCCGCTATATGCAGGAGTGCGAGCTCAACCTCATCGTCGTCGAAGGAAAGTCGTACTGCCAGGACTGCAGGAAGACCTACCGCACGACAGAATATGGCAAGGCATGTCCCTACTGCGGCGGCTACCATACCTACCTCGTAAGCGGCCGCGATGTGATGATCCGGGATATCCAGGCTGTCTGACAGGCATCTGCATATGATTCTGTGGCCCTCCGGTCTCAAGCAGCCGGAGGGCCTTTTCCATGCGTGCAGAATCCCGCATCTCGGATAGGATAGAGGCAGGCAATTCCTAGGTCTCCTATTTGAGGAGGAAGGCCATGTCCATACGTTTCCGCAAGAGCATCGAGCTCGGTCCGGCATTCCGCATCAATATCTCGAAATCGGGACTCTCGTTCTCGGCCCATGTGCCTGGCATGAAGGGCCTCTCGGTCAGCACCGGACAGAAGGGCACCTATCTCAACGCTGGACTGCCTGGCACAGGTCTCTCGTCACGCACGAAGCTCTCCGACAAAGGTGTCGGCGTGAACTTCAAGGACGTCGTGAAGAAGATAGAAGGGGCAGCGAGCAAGGAGATGGAGCAGCCCGAAGCCGAAGGCAGGACAGAGAAGAAGCTTTCTTCCAGAGAGAAGGAGGCCCCAGCCGTACAGGAAGAGCCGCAACCGCTTCAGGAGATCCTCTCACCCTATCTCGAGCTGCACAGGAAGGCGCCTTCGGTCGCTGCACTCGATTCTGCGGCGCCGCTTGCGGAAGAGGCCGTCGAAGCATCCTGCGCCGTGATCCTGAAGCAGCTGCAGGTGCCCTACCTCTTCTCTGCCTCCTACGAATTCGATGCAGCATCACATACGCTCATGCTCGACGTGGACCTCCCTGAAATCGAGGATATCCCCGACGAGGAAGAGAGCTTGACCGCTAAAGGCGCTCTCGCAGAGCACCGAATCCCCGCGGCTGAGGCACATGCAAACTATGTGCGCTGCATCGAGAGTCTTGCCATCTATCTGGCTGCAGCCATCTTCGCTGCCAATCCAGCGCTTCCTGCCATCACGCTTTCCGGCTATACGCAGCGCAGGAACAGGGACGGCGATCTTGAAGATGCCTACGTCCTCTCGGTGCGCTTCACACGTGAAGGCTTCGTCGGCGCACGCTTCGATCAGATGGACGACCCCGAAGCGTTCCTGCTTTCCTTCGGGAACCGCATGGCAAAGACGAAGACAGGGCTCCTCAGGAAGGTCGTGCCGTACGAGAGCGTCCACGAGGAAGAACGCCACTAGCAGAGAGGAAGCTGGCCATGCTTCTTGCGAACTACCACACTCATACGACGCTCTGCGACGGTTCGGATACGCCCGAGGCTGTTGCCGCCGAAGCAGACCGCCTCGGCATCAAGCATCTCGGCTTCTCAGGCCATATGGATCCCGATATCCATATGGCATGGCCCGACTATGTGAAGGCCATCTCTGCGCTCAAGGAGCACTACCAAAGCCGCATGGATATCCTCATGGGCGTCGAGCTCGACAATCTCTATGACCCCGCCTGCTGTCCTGGTGCGGAATACATCATTGGCTCCACCCATTTCCTCGATGTGGAGACGCCTCTTCCCATGAGCGTCGACAATACGCCCGAGATGATGCAGCAGCTTGCCTACGAGCATTTCGGTGGCGATTTCTATGCGCTCTCGAAAGCCTATTACGAGCTCGAAGCGAAGGTCTATGACAGGACGATGTGCACGTTCATCGGGCATTTCGACCTCGTGACCCGCTTCAACGACGACATGCACTTCCTGGACGAGACCTCGAAGCGCTATCTCGGCCCGGCCCTTGAAGCCATGGAATACCTCGTATCGGAAGGTGTCCCCTTCGAGATCAACTGCGGCGCCGTAAACAGGGGCAGGAAGAAGGAGCTCTATCCGCGGCCTGAGCTCCTGCGTGCGCTCCATGGCTTCGGAGGAGAGATCTTCATCAATTCCGATGCCCACCAGAAAGAGCGGCTCCTCGGTGCCTTTGACCAGGCCGTAGCAGCTGCCATTGCAGCTGGCTTCACGCATGTGAACATCCTCATGCACGACGATACAGGCAAGGTATCAGCGAGGCAGCTTGCGCTTGACACGCTCTGATTGTCCTCTGCGGCATAGGGCAAGGCCCGGATATCTGCAGCGATATCCGGGTCTCATGCATGCATGGGAGAGTTCGGTGAAAGCTATTTCACCTCGAACGGCGTCTCTTCGCCCCTGCTGAAGGCAAGAAGGGCTCCCGTAGAGCTTGTGATCATGTTCTTCACGTCTTCCCTCGTGTAGAACGCCATGTGCGGCGTCACGATCGCATTCGGGAAGGCATCGAGGATGGCGCGATCGCGGTGGGGGAGGATGTCGCGCGAACGGTCGAGGTAGTAGAGCCCTGCCTCGTTCTCGATCGTATCGAGGGCGCAGGCACCGACGTGTCCGCTCTCGAGTGCTGCGATAAGGGCATCTGTATCGATCAGGGAGCCGCGCGCGGCATTCACGAGCACGACGCCCTCCTTCATCTTCGCGAAGGCGGCAGCATCGATCAGATGGTAGTTGTCGGCTGATCCCGGTGCATGGAGGGTGATGATGTCAGAGGAGGCATAGAGCTCGTCGAGCGAGACATAGTCTGCGAACTTTGCCACCTCATCCTTCGGATAGGGATCGTTTGCCAAGAGCTTGCAGCCGAAGGACGAGAGATGCTTCACGACCGTAGCGCCGATGCGCCCCGTGCCGATGACGCCGACCGTGGCAGACGAGATATCCAGGCCGATCTTGCCCTTGAGGCCGAAGTCCTGGACAAGGTTCTCGCGCTCGATGAACTTGACCTTCCTTGCTGCCATCATCATGAGCATGATTGCGTAGTTCGCGACGCCTTGAGGCGGGTAGGCGGCATGGGCGATCTTCATGCCGAGCTTGTGTGCATACGCGACATCGATGTGGTCGTAGCCGATGGAACGGGTCGCGATGGCCTTGACGCCGAGTTCATGGAACTGGTCAAGGATCTCGGGCGTCATCGGATTCGTGATGATAGAGACAGCATCTGATCCCTTTGCGAGATCGAGGTTGTCAGGGCTTGGATAGTCGGCCGTCCAGGCAAACTCGAATCCCTGCTCCTTCGCAAAGTCTTCCATATAGCCAAGCTCATCGTATGGTCTCAGAGCATAGGCAAAGAGCTTCATGTGATTGCTCCCTCTTCAATAAGCAATTCCTGTCTTTCATTCAAGTCATGTTCCATGGAAACACGCATGTTTTCGGTTACCGAAAGATTTGTGCAATCCGAAATAAATTTGGCGCAAAGATTTCAAAGAGTTTTGGATTTTTGACTCCGATTCAATTATTATAGCAACGTGCAGAAAGGTCATCTGAGAGGGCTTGCCCTAGGCAAGAAAGGATGTGCGTGACCATGCAATCGAAGTTGGCACATGCTGCAGAGCGCAAGGCATTCAGCCTTGCCCTCGATGCGGCAATAAAGGGCGTCAAGAGCGACCACCCCGAGGAGGCTGTCGATAAGTTCCTCGATATGGGCGTGAAGCTTCTTTCCGACACCGCACCGGATATGGCAATTTCGCTCAGGAAGGCTTTCTATCCAGGCTCCAAGTGGGAAAACTTCCTGATCGGGCTTGCCAACCGTCTCGATCCGAACATCCTCAAGACCGCAACGCTCAATGGCGCCTATGAGGCAGCATTCCGCGGCCTGCGCGAGACGACGCAGTCTGCCGAGAAGTATCAGTGCAATGTGCCCTGGATCATCATCTTCGACCCGACAAGCGCCTGCAACATGCATTGCGTCGGTTGCTGGGCTGCTGACTACTCGAAGTCGCTGAACCTTTCCTTCGACGATATGGACAAGATCGTCTCCGAGGCAAAGGAGCTTGGCTGCCACTTCTTCATGATGACAGGCGGCGAGCCGATGGTCCGCTGGAAGGATGTCGCAAAGCTCGCAGAGAAGCACAATGACTGCATCTTCGGCCTCTTCACGAACGGCACGCTCGTGACCCAGAAGGTCTGCGACGACGTCAAGCGCCTCGGCAACATCGTATTCTCGCTCTCCCTCGAGGGCTTCAAGGATGCCAACGACGGCCGCCGTGGCGATGGCTGCTTCGACAAGGTCATGGCTGCCATGGACCTCATGCGCGAGAACGGCCTTGCCTTCGGCGTCTCCACGGCCTACACAAGAAACAACGTCGAGTCTGTCACTTCCGATGAGTACTACGACCTCATCATCGAGAAGGGCGCGCTCTGGGCATGGTACTTCCACTACATGCCGGTGGGCGAGGGCGCCAATGCCGACCTCATGCCGACGCTCGAGCAGCGCGAGTACATGCTGCATCGCATCCGCGAGGTGCGTGACTACGAGGGCGGCAAGCCGATCATGGCAATGGACTTCCAGAATGACGGCGAGTTCGTCGGTGGCTGCATTGCGGGCGGCCGCGTCTTCTGCCACATCACCGCTCGCGGCGATGTCGAGCCCTGCGTCTTCATCCACTACTCGAATGCGAACATCCACGACAAGTCGCTCCTCGAGTGCCTCCAGCAGCCGGTCTTCCAGGCCTACCGTGCTCACTGGCCCTGGAACGACAATATGCTCCGTCCGTGCCCGATGCTCGAGAACCCCGAGATCCTTCCGCAGATCGTGCACGAGTCAGGCGCAAAGTCGACCGAGTATGTGACGCCGGAAGATGTCGACCACCTCTGCAAGAGGACCGCTCCTTACGCAAAGGCATGGGCTCCTGTGGCCGATCGCCTGTGGCGTGAAGAGCACCCCACCGGAAAGAAGGTCTACGAGGACAACATCTCGATGATGCCTGTGGACCAGAAGGCAAAGCGCCTCGCCGAGAAGGATGCCGAGCTCGATTCCGCGATTGCAGCCGGCACCGAGTTCACGAAGTAGCCTTCGCAGCCAACACGCAGCAGAGACAGGAAAGAGCCCCGGGTGACCGAGGCTCTTTCTTTCTGCCATGATTGCTGATGGGATGGCCTATTCTACTGCGTGCTGTCTGACCATGCGCAGGAATGCATCCACGGCAGCACGTCGCACGGCGGTGAGCGCAGATGGACGGGCAGCGGACCAGTCTATGGGGTGCTCCTCGATCATCTGGCGCGCTTCCGCTATGACCTGCTCGCCTGTTCCTGCCTGGAACGCGTCGTCTCCTGAGACCGGCAGATTGATATAGATGTCTGCTGCCTGCGAGTAGATGCGGTCAAGCTGGTTGGCTCCGCAGTTCATCGTCTTCTTTGCAATCGAGAGTGGCGTCATGTCAGGAATCGGGCGGGCATGGCGGATCATGCCGACACCGACGACAGCGTCCACCATGGAGCGGTCGAAGAGCGGCGTCGGCAGGTTCATGCGGCACCCGCCATCCATGAAGGTACGGCCAAGATAGGCGGTAGGCGTGACGACAAGCGGATAGGAAGCGGAGCATGTCACGCACTTTGCGACCTCGAGCTTCTCGTCGGAGAGGATGCGCCAGTTGCCATTCTCGTCGTGGAAGAGTTCAGGGTCGTTCGTGAAGACGCAGAGCTCACCCGTGACCACATCCACAGCACAGAGGGCAACGGGCTTCTTGAAGTCTGCAAAGGTATAGATGCCCGCCTCATCGAGAATGTTTCTTGCAAAGCGCTCCATGATGGCAGAGTCGATGATGCCATGCGTGCCGACAGCATTGAAGAGCTTGATGGGGTTCATCTTGAGGACGCCCTCATCGACGATCTTCTGGTCCATCATGACAAGGAGCTCTTCCATACGCCGGGAGTCGATGTGTGCACCGGCAAGGGCAGCGACAAGGGCACCCATCGATGTGCCAGCAACTGCGCCGATCTCGATATTGTTGCGCTCCATATCCTCGATAGCGGCAACTTCTGCAAACGAGCGGAAGCCGCCACCGCAGAAAGCGACACCTACACCCTGGATTCTGGCCATAGGACCCCCTTTGTCAGAGTCTGTGAAAGCAAGCTTAGTATGCCCGATTTTCTGGAGCATCGACGATAATTGTGGCGCCTGGTGTCCTGAATTGCGTTTCTCGACGTTCATTGGGTAGTATGGATAAGTCACGAGCTCGATTGAAAGACATGAGGCAACGCTTTGTCATTGAGAAAACAGATAGAACGCAGCGCAAAGGCGAAGGTCGCACCCGAAGTTCTTGCGAAGCAGGAAGCCGGGCAGGATCTGGGTCCTGTTGGCACTCCCGACAACCCTTCGAACCAGATTCTCACCGTTGCGAACGTCATAACGCTCTGCCGCTTCATCCTGACAATCGTCTTCCTCGTGCTCTTCACCCAGCATGAGCACAGGGTGGCAGCGCTCACCTGCTATGCAGTGGCAGCAGTCACAGACTTCCTCGACGGCCAGGTTGCACGCCGCACGCAGACGGTAAGCTGGCTCGGCAAGATTTCCGACCCCATCATGGACCGCATCCTTCTCTTCACAGGCGTCCTTGGCCTTGTGATCACCGGCGAGCTTCCGCTCTGGGTTGCCATCTTCGTAATCGGACGCGACGTCTACCTGTTCTTCGGCATGCTTGCCCTCCAGAAGTACCGCAAGCGTCCCGTCGATGTCATCTATATCGGCAAGGTCACGACAGCGCTTCTGATGTTCGGCTTCTGCGACCTTCTGCTCGGCGCTCCTGTCATCCACGGACTGGGGCTCGTCTCTGCCTCCTGGCTGCCAGGACTCAACAGCGTCGCGGCGCCTCTCGGCATCTTCTTCGTCTATGTCGGCATAATCACCTCGACAATCACTGCCGTCATCTATACGAAGGAAGGCATCGGCTACAAGCACGAAGCGCTTGCCGCACGGGAGCAGGAAGAGCAATAGCGAGGCCAGAAGATCGAAGCAGGAAGCCTCTGGCAGGAAAGCAAAGAGCATGAAGCAGCAGCACGCGAAGCATCTTACGAAGCAGCCGGGCAGCAAGACTGAAAGCCGCAGGCAAGCAGTCCTCATCGCTCTTGTCTGCGCCGCTGCTGCCGTGGCGCTCCTGGCGGTCTGCGTCTTCCTGCCTCGGAACTCAGCCACCCCGGCCCCATCTTCTGCTTCAGCAACAAGGACCGCGACCATCACCCGTGCAGTCAGCGCCTCCAAGGGGACCGCACCTACGCTCTCTGAGGCAAAGGCGGCCATCGTCACGGATAGCGACGGCAATGTGCTCTGGGAAGAGAATGCCGACGCCGAGATGCCCATGGCATCGATTACGAAGATCATGACAGCAATGGTCGTGCTCGACAATGTCGATGATCTTGATATGCCGGTTATCTGTTCTGACATCACGCTCGAGGAAGGCGCCCAGGCTGCCGGCTATGCTGCAGGAGATGTGACGACCGTGCGCGAGCTTTTGAAGGTCATGCTCGTCTATTCGGCAAACGATGCAGCAGAAGAGCTTGCTGCCAATGTCCTTGGCAGCCGCGAGGCCTTTGTCGCAGCCATGAATGCCAAAGCTCAAGAGCTCGGCATGACCCACACGCATTTCATGAATCCCTCAGGCCTCGAGGAGGATGGCCACTACTCGGCAGCCGCAGACCTTGCCCTCATGGGCCGGTATGCGCTTGCGAACTATCCCGTCATCGCGCAGACGATACGCCGCTCTTCGGTCACTACCGCAATCGGCGGCACGCAGAAGACGTTCAAGAGCACAGATACGCTGCTCCAGACGGCTGCAGGCATGCTCGGCATCAAGACCGGCGCAGTCGAGAGCGGCACAGCCTTCCTCGGTGCCTATGAGCAGGACGGCACAAGGGTCTATACGTGCGTCCTTGGCTGCACAACAGAAGAAGGCCGCTTCACGGATACGAAGGCACTCATCTCGTGGGCATTCTCCGATGCCTTTGAGACGCTGCCGCTGGCAGAAGCCAGCACGAAGGCAGCCACGCTTACCTTTGCCGACCACTTCGGCTGGGTTCTCGATGCTACACCTATCGAGTCTGTCACAGGCTATGCAGAGTACGGTGGAGACGACATCGTGGAGACCAGCATCACGAGCACGCAGGCAGCAGCGCTTCCCGGCTCCTGCTGGCAGAGCATCGTCTGGACGCAGGGCACACGCCAGGTTGCCGAGGCCACCTATGTGGCGGGATATCCATATCCCAAGCAGCGCAGCATCGATGAAATACTCATTCCAATGGAAGCTGGTTTTGCCGCATGGCAGATGAAGTGAACGAAGAAGAGAAGATCGTCCTCGAGGCAGAGCATCTTCTGCTCGGCGCCCTCATGGGATCTCTGGACGAAGAAGGCCCGGACGTGCCTCTTCGCTATGCCGATCAGGACGCAGAGGCAACAGCGCTTGCAGATGGCACGGCGCTCTGCGATCTTTCGGGCCTCTATGCGCTGAGGATCGCAGGAACTGCGGCAGGAGCCTTCTGCTCTGCTGCCTTTGGCGGCAGTAAGCTTGCAGTCGGGGAGTGCGCCTTCGAGCCTGTCTTTATGGGCGATGGCAGGCTGGTCTCCGTGCCGCTTCTGGCAAGGACCGGAGACGAGGAATACGTGCTCTGGGACGCGAGCCCTTCTGCCGATCTTCTTGCAGCATGGCTCTCGTTCCTGTCGGATATCGAGCAGAATGGCTACCGTCCCTACGCTGCACTCGATCTTGAAGAGGAGAGCACCGCACTCGTGCCGCTCCTTCTCTGGGGCGATGCTACCACATCCATCCTGCACGACTATGTGAGGAAAGACGATGAGCTGCCCCGTGCTGGACATATCTCCGACGTATCGCTCGATGGGACGATAGCGACGCTCGTGCTCTCGCCTGAGCTTGATAGCCGGCCGAGCTACCTCGTGCTCGTTCCTCCTTCATACGCACGCATCGTCTGGAGGAGCCTTCTTTCCTTCCAGGCACTCACACCGGTGGGGCGCGTTGTCTGCCGGCAGCGTCTTTCCGAGACGCTGCCCTGGGGCAAGCTCCTGCTCGATGCAGAACCCCATGAGGTGGATGCATCGAGCCTAAAGGCTTGGGGAATCATGAGGAAGGACCATGATTTCGTCGGCGCCCGCGCGCTTCTGTCCTGAGATAGCATCTCGAGGAGGTCTTCATGAAGTATGCCATCAATGCCCACGGCTTCCCTGACGCTATGGGATCGAGCTCTCAGGGAACGACTGCAGGACGCTTCGTCTTCATATCGGGACAGATCGCCCTCGACAAGGTCAACCCGGAATGTCTTGTCCCAGGAGGCATCGAAGATCAGACAAACCGCGTCATCGATCTGGCCGAGCAGCTGCTTGCCGAAGTAGGCTGCCAGCTTTCCGATGTCGCGCAGACAACGGTCTATCTTGCGCATATGGAGGACTTTGCCGCAATGGATGCCGTCTATGCAGAACGGTTCGGAAGGCCGGCCCCCGCACGCTCCGTCGTGGAGGTCTCGAAACTTCCTCTCGATGCCCTCATCGAGATGGACTGTGTCGCCTGCAGATAGCGCTAGAATAGAAATGTTGAAGAAGCACTGTGAAGGGAGCCTCAATGCAGCCTCAAGCAAACCCTCCCGAGGGCGATAAGACTGAAATTTTCCGTATGCCAGCAACCGATGCCACGATTCCCGATCTCATGGGTGCGGCACGGCGGAAGCACCCTTCGCTCACCATCGTCAAGGGTCCCCAGAGCGGCGAGACCTTCGAGCTTGAAGATCCCGAGATCACGCTTGGCCGCGATCCTTCCAACAGCATCTTCCTGAACGACATGACGGTTTCGAGGCATCATGCCGTGATCGATCTTTCCGGCCTCGACTCCGGAGCTGTCACGATTCAGGACCTGGGCTCGCTCAACGGCACGTGGGTGGATGGCGCAATCATCAGCAAGGCCTATATCAAGGATGGCTCCACCATCCAGATCGGCACCTTCCGCCTGATCTTCCATACGAACCGCATCCCCTCGAGAATCGAGACCGGAGCGTAGACGCATGGCAGATGCGGGATATCTGACAATCGGCAAGGTCGTCAAGAAGCTGCAGCCTGAATATCCCGAGCTCTCCATCTCGAAGGTACGCTATCTCGAGGATGAAGGGCTCCTGACTCCTGCCAGGACCCCTGGCGGATACCGTCTCTACTCACAGCGCGATGTGAAACGCCTCGAGACGATTCTGTACCTCCAGAAGACGCGCTTCATGCCGCTTTCCGTCATCAAGGAAGAGCTCGGCAAGCACGAGAATGCAACGACAGCAGAGCTCGAGCAGGCGCTCTCCCAGGAAGCGCAGGCACAGGGCGCGAGCACCGTCGCGTCTCTTCCTCTGGACGACGAGGAGACGATCTCAAAGCTCCATCCGATCGACCGCATGCCCGAGCTTACCGGAGCTCCCGTGAGCTTCGTGCGCCAGCTCGCCGATGCCGGCGTCCTGACACTCAGGAAATCGCCTCATGGCAGAGACCTGGTGGACGGCAAGGACTTCACGATCATCCGTGCAGCCGAGCGTCTCCGCCATTACGGCATAGGACCCAGAAATCTCCGCATGTATGTCGTCGCAGCGAACCGCGAGGAGGGCATGTTCGAGCAGGCGCTCGGAACGCTCTATGCCAAGAGGGGAGAGGACCCCTCCGCTTCCCAGCGCATCGAGTTCGCTCAGGCAACCGACGAAGTGCTTGCGCTCACGGACACGATCCGCGATACGCTGATACGCCGCATGCTCAGCAAGGCTTTCAAGGACATGGAGCTCGGCTCAGACCAGCAAGATGTCCTGGAACATAGATAGACCGATCACCCAAGGAAAGGACCTGCATTGTCGAGCGTCGATTACGAGAGCCTGATTGTCAGCATTCCTGACTATCCTGAACCAGGCGTCATCTTCAAGGACATCACCCCGCTGTTCGCCGATGCCCAGGGCATGGCTGCAGCCATCGACGATATCGCCGATCACTTCATCAACAAGGGCATCACGAAGGTCGTCGGCGCTGAGGCCCGCGGCTTCCTCGTGGGCGCCCCTGTCGCCTACAGGCTCAATGCTGGCTTTGTCCCGGCAAGAAAGCCCGGCAAGCTTCCGCGCGAGGTCTATTCGCAGACCTACGCACTCGAGTACGGCACGGATGAGCTCCAGATCCACAAGGACGCTCTCACGCCTGATGACCGTGTTCTGATCGTCGACGACCTCGTCGCCACCGGCGGCACGGCTGTCGCTACGGCAGAGCTCGTCGAGAAGAGCGGCGCCAAGGTCGCCGGCTTCTCCTTCATGCTCGAGCTCACCTATCTCCATCCGCGCGAGGAGATCGCCAAGAAGTACGACGAGGAAGTCTTCACCCTCATCCAGGTGCAGTAGGGCTATCCTAGAGCTAGCATCGATTTCTGGAAGCTGCCGGAATGCATGCCGGCAGCTTCCTTTTCTTTATCTGGGAGGATAGGCCGCGTGAAGCATCTGGGATATCTCGAGAGAAGCCTTTCCCGTCCGAACCAGGCCCGGCTCGTCTTCGAAGGCGCCCTTGTCGGCCTTGCCGGCGGCGGCATCGTCGTGCTCTATCGCATGGCGCTCTCGGGCGCAGAGAAGCTCATGAGAGGCATCACCGGAGCCGCAGCAGGCCATCCTCTCCAGATCCTTCTCTGGTTCGTCACGCTCGCAGCCGTCCTCATCATCGTCTCGAAGCTCCTGCTCTGGGAGCCCTATACGCAGGGCTCGGGCATTCCGCAGACCGATGCAGAAGCCATAGGGCGCATCGATATGCCCTGGTACCGTGTCATGTCAGCAAAGTTCGCCGAAGGCACGCTCTGTGCCTTTGCCGGCCTCTCGCTTGGCCGTGAAGGTCCTTCCGTCATGCTCGGCGGCATGGGAGGAAAGGCAGTCTCGAAGGCCCTCCACAAGGACCGCGACCACGAGTCGCTGTTCGTGACCTGCGGCGCTGCAGCGGGCATGGCAGCAGCCTTCCATGCGCCGCTTACCGGCGTCCTTTTCGCCGTCGAAGAGATCCACAAGGTCTTCTCGGCATCCCTGGTGATCACGGCGATGGCATCAGCAATCATGTCAGACTTCCTTGTCTCTCAGGTGCTCGGCGTGAAGCCAACGCTCAACTTTGCGCTCGTCACGAACCTGCCGCACGTCTCATACCCGCTCGTCGCTGTCATGGGCATCTATTGCGGCATCCTGGGTGCGCTCCACAACGCTGGCATGTTCGGCTGCCAGGCGCTCTATGGGAAGATCAAGCACTGGGTACCCTATAGCAGGCTCGCCATTCCTTTTGCCATCTCCGGCGTCATTGCCTTCACGCTGCCCGACCTCATGTGCGGCGGCGATGCCATCATCGAGAAGCTCATGAATCCGACGGCACTCACCTGGGAGGCAATCCTCTTCCTGCTGATAGGGAAGTATCTCTTCACGACCATCAGCTTCGCTTCGGGCGCACCTGGCGGCACTCTTTTCCCGCTTGTCGTCATGGGTTCGCTTGCAGGCGCGCTCTTCTGCCATCTTGCAAACGCTGTCGGCGGCACGTCGACGCTCTATATGATGAACTTCATCTATCTCGGCATCGCAGGGCTCTTTGCAGCGGTCGTGAGGGCCCCTGTGACCGCAATCGTACTTGTGTTCGAATTGACAGGAAGCCTCGAGAATCTGCTGTCCGTAAGCATCGTCGCAATGATTGCCTTCGTCACGGCGAATCTGCTCAAAATCGACGCATTCTACGAGCATCTGCTCACCAAGCTTCTGGGCAACCTCGACCCGGAAATTGCGGCACAGGAAGAGCACGGCATTGCACTCAGGACCTATCATGTAGCGCTTGGCAGCCAGGCTGAGAACAGGACCGTGGCAGAGCTGCCGTGGCCGAAGGGTACGCTCATCGTACTTGTGGAGCGTGCGGGCGAGCGTATCACGCCGCACGGCACGACGAAGCTCGAACCCACTGATGTCATCACTGCCATAGTCCCCAAATCGTCATTGCTGGAAGATGACAGAAAGATTCAGGAACTCTGTCGGCCGATCATCTTCAGACGCGATATCGAAGGCACGGCAGATACGGATGGAAGCCCGCAGGACCATTCATAGCCATATTCCCGCTTTGGATTTGTCCATGAGACAAATTCATATGGCATGCTGCAAAACAAGGCTCTGAGAGCCTGTTTGAGCCACGCTAGCAGTCATACATGAACATCGTTGTGTTTGGGATATATCGGCGTCTTAGAATGCCTCTCAGAAGCTCTTAGAGGAATATGGCCTAAAGTGCCTTGAAGGCCCCATCATGATAGCAAGGGGAGCATCTATGTAGAAGCTTCTGAGAGTCTTACTTTACATAAGATATATTATCAGACATTTCTGGACGAAAAGAGAGGGGACTGGAGCTGCTCTCTCCAGACCCCTCTCGAAGCATATATACTATCTCGGAAGCCTTCTCACGAATCGATGTGCTGGCCGAGATACTCTGCTGCAGCAGTCGCAGCGTTTGCGCCATCGGCTGTAGCCGTCACGATCTGGCGGAGCTTCTTCTCGCGGATGTCTCCTGCAACAAAGAGGCCCGGCGTCTTCGTCTTGCCAGTCTCGTCTGCCACAGCATAGCCACGTTCGTCGAGATCTGCCATGCCCTCGATGAGCTTCGTGGCCGGCACGCGGCCGACAAATACGAACACGCCGAAGGAGCCAGCCGGATATGTCTCGGTCGTCTCTTCGCCGGTCTCATTGTTCCTGAACGTGATGCGCTCAGGAAGCGTCTCGCCCTCGAGCTTCACGACGCTTGTCATGTAGCGAATCTCTACCTTCTCGTTCTCCTCGATCTTCTTGAGGACAGCAGCCTGGGCGCGGACATGGTCCTTGCGGACGATGACAGTGACCTTGGAGGCAAAGCGCGTCAGGAACAGCGCCTCCTCGAGGGCTGAGTTGCCGCCGCCAATCACGAAGACCTGCTTGTTGCGGTAGAACATGCCGTCGCACGTGGCGCAGTACGACACGCCGTGGCCGCCAAGCTTCTCTTCGCCCTCGAAGCCGGCATGGCGAGGAGTCGCGCCGCCTGCCAGGATGACGGTCTTGGACTCATAGGTGCCCTCCGCCGTCGTGACCGTGAAGATCTTCGTCTCAGGGTCCTGCGTGATGGAGCTCACCTGGTCGGATACGATTTTTGCACCAAGGTCCTCAGCCTGGCCGCGCATCGCGTCAGCAAGCTCGAAGCCTGACGTATGCGGCACTGCTGGATAGTTGTCCACATCGGCGGTCAGCATGATCTGGCCACCCACGGCTTCCTGCTCGAGGACGACGCTGTCAAGCATTGCGCGCTGCGCATAGATGGATGCGGTGAGTCCTGCAGGACCTGCACCGACAATGACAAGATCGAGTACTTTATCGCTCATGGCATATCTCCTTGCTCTTGTATTCGCTGCTCAAAGGATGCCCCTTGGGGGCATGGTCTATACATGAGATTGCTATCCCCCACATAGCATATCCATATTATATTGCGCGCAATATATCTTTGCAAGAGAAAAGAGCCTTCCAGCAGCAGATAGGCTGCATGCCAGAAGGCTCTGAGAGGCGATTTGTGGCCCTATCTGCTAGACAAGCAGGAAGTAGACCACAAAGGCAATGGTTGCAACCCACATGAGCGGCTTGATGTTCTTTGCCTTGCCGGTCGCGAGGTTGATGAGGACATAGGCGATGAAGCCGAAGCCGATGCCGTTGGAGATCGAGTACGTCATCGGGATGCCGGCGATGATGAGGAATGCCGGGAAGGCATCCGTGATCTTCGTCCAGTCGATGTCGACGACGTCGCCCATCATGAGGTAGCCGACGACCACGAGGGCGCCGCAGGTTGCAGCGGAGCTCACGACGGTGATGATCGGTGCGAAGAAGGCAGCGATGATGAAGAAGATGCCGGTGAAGACCGAGGTCAAGCCGGAGCGGCCACCATCAGCTGCGCCCGAGGAAGACTCGACGAATGTCGTGATGGAGGAAGCGCCGCAGAAGCCGCCCACAGCAGCAGCTGCGGAGTCGACGACCAGAATCTGCTTGATGTCCTCGACAGAGCCATCGTCGTTCAGGAAGTCGCCCTGCTTGGCGACTGCCATGGCAGTGCCCATCGTGTCGAAGAAGTCGGACATCATGAGCGAGAAGGCATAGACAAGAAGGATGGGCGTCGTTATGACCTTCGCGATGCCCATGACACCATTGGCATCGGTCTGGAACGGAGCGCCGAAGCTCGAGAAGTCGAGAGCGGAAACGACGCCGTTAGGAGCAGCCGTGACGCCCAGAGGAATGCCAGCGATGACAGCGATGATGATGCCGATGAGAAGGGAGCCCGGCACCTCCATCGTATAAAGGATGACCGTGGCGATGATGGAGATGAGGCCGACGATGAAGGTCGGGCTCGTCACCTCGCCGAGGCTCACCATCGTGGACTCACTGGCGACGATGATACCGCCGTCCTTGAGGCCGATCATTGCGATGAAGAGGCCAAGGCCAACGGAGATGGCATGGCGAAGAGGCACAGGGATTGCATCCATGACAGCCTCGCGCAGGCCACAGAGAACGAGGACGAGGATCGCGATGCCCTCGATGAAGATGACTGCCATGGAGGCATGCCAGTCTCCGCCATCAAGAGCGGTGAGCGAAAAGGCAACAATTGCGTTGATGCCCATGCCGGAAGCGCAGGCAAGCGGGCGGTTTGCGAAGACGCCCATGAGGATCGTCATGATGCCGGCGCCGATGCACGTTGCCGTGACGGCAGCATTGGCAGGCACGCCCGCGATGACCATGAGTGCGGGGTTGACGGCGATGATGTAGGCCATCGCCAGGAACGTTGTAAGGCCGGCACGTGCTTCCTGGCCGACAGACGTTCCACGCTCCTTGAGCTTGAAGAATTGCTCCATCCTTGAGGTCCTTTCCTATTTGAAAAACCTTGCAGGGAAAGCATGCGGCGCCCGGCTCGGAAACGGGCGCTGCATGCCGATCGACGACGCCCCTCTCAGGCGCCGGAAGATCCGAATCCGCCCACTCCGCGGTCTGTCTCATCAAGCGAATCGACTTCCATGAGGCTGACGCGGGGGACTTTCTGGATGACGAGCTGGGCTATGCGCTCGCCCTTCGTGATATGAATCTCTCTTTCGGGGTCGAGATTGATGGCGCAGACCTTGAGCTCGCCACGGTAATGGGCATCGATGAGGCCTGGGGTGTTTGCCATCGACAGGCCCTCACGAAGCGCGAGGCCGCTTCGTGGCTGCACGAAGCCTGCATAGCCATCAGGAATGGCGATGGCGAGGCCTGTGCTCACAAGACGGCGCTCGAACGGCTTCAGGACCACATCTTCGGCGGAACGCAGATCGAGACCAGCATCACCCTCATAGGCGTAGCTTGGCAGTTCCACTTCTTCGTCAAGGCGCTTTATCGGCAGGATGATATGGTCTTCGCTCATTTGCTCAGGCTCCTCAGCTCTTCGTTGAACTCATCGATATCTTTGAAGTCGCGATAGACGGAAGCGAAGCGCACATAGGCAACCTTATCGAGGTTCACGAGGCGCTTGAGCACCATGTCGCCAATCTCTTTCGAGCTCACTTCGGAGACGCCGGAATCACGAAGCTCCGATTCCATATCGTCGATAAGCGAATCGAGCTTCGATATAGGAATGTTCCTCTTGACGGTTGCGGCAACAAGGCCGCGCATGAGCTTCTGGCGGTTGAATGTCTCCTTGGTGCCATCCTTCTTGAGGACAGTAAGCGGAGTCTCCTCTCGCCTTTCATAGGTCGTGAACCTGTAGCCGCACTGGATGCATTCACGCCTGCGGCGAATGGCATCGTTGTTTTCAGAGGGCCTCGAATCTACTACCTTCGATTCTTCGCACCCGCACTTTGGACAGCGCATGAATCCCCCTTGTGCTCTTCAACAGAAAGAACATATCACATAAAGCGGGGTCCGCGCTGTCCATATTTAAATTTGAGTCGAAATGTAATACAGCAATTCGCCGTTAAGACGGTCGCAGCTTATGCCTGAGCAGCAGAAACGGTAAGCGTCTGGCCCGGCTGGAGGAAAGAGGAATCCAGGCCGTTCTCGTCCTGGAGCCAGTGTACCATCTGGTCGGTGCTCATGCCGTCAGCACCATGTGCCGCAGCAATGCTCCAGAGCGTATCCTGGTCCTTCACTGTATAGCTCTCCGTTTCGATGGAAGCCTCTGCCTGGCGAAGCCTTGCATTCTGGAGTGCATCTCCTGCATACCAAGCGCCGAGGAATGCAGCGGCGATTGCTCCGGCAGCCAGAACAGTGAAGACCTTGCTGCCGCGTCCAGGCTTTGCCTGTTCCGCGCGAGGCGCCCTTCCCTCGTGCAGGACGAATGCGGGTGCTGGGTCCATTGCAAGTGCTGCGTTTCCATCGAACAGTGCGCTGTTTCCATCGATCATGTTGGAGCCTTTCTCTCATCGTTGCTGCTGACGTTTATAGCAATCGCCGCCGACAGCATTGCATGAGCGAACATCTGTTTTGTATACTATTGCTCGAACACTAGTACGTGTCAATAGTTATCAGAACATTTGTTTGCAGATTAATGTGAAATATCGTATGATGGAACCAGGGAAAAGGAGGACTCCCATGAAGAAGAAGCTCAGCAAGCGCCAGCAAAGCATCTACGAGTACATCTGCTCCTATAGCGCCGAGCATGGCTATCCACCCTCGGTACGCGAGATTGGCGCCGCAGTCGGTCTGGCATCGCCTTCGACCGTGCATATGCATCTCCAGGTCCTCCAGGAGCAGGGCCTCATCAAGAGGGATTCAAAGAAACCCCGTGCCATCGAGGTCGTGAACAATCCTTCCGAGCACGACGAGGACCTGCATCTTGCCAAGGTCACCGAAGACCCAGACAGCAATACGATCTCGCTTCCGCTCGTCGGCCGCGTCGCTGCAGGCCAGCCGATTCTGGCTGAGCAGAATGTTGAAGAGCGCCTCAATCTGCCGACCAGCATCGTCGGCGATGCATCATCTTTCGTCCTGCGCGTTCATGGCGAGTCCATGATCAATGCCGGCATCTTCGACGGTGACTACATCGTCGTGAAGGAAGAGCACGATGCACATGACGGCGAGATCGTCGTCGCGCTTATCGACGATTCTGCAACCGTGAAGACGTTCTACCGCGAAGATGGCCGTATCCGCCTCCAGCCGGAGAACGACACGATGGAGCCGATTTACGCCGAGAACCCGCGCATCCTGGGTCGCGTGACGGCACTCATCCGTTCAATCAGCTAGCGCCGTGTCGGAATCCAGGCGCCTCCGCCTCTTCGATATCATCCGTGGCTTCTCTGTCATTTCGATGATGGGGTTTCATGCCTGCTATGACCTGACTGCTATCTTCGGCTTCAGGCTTGCATGGTTTGTGCCGCCTTTCGAGGATATCTGGCGAGACTCCATCTCCTGGACTTTCCTCTTCATCGCAGGCGTCATGTGCAGCTTCTCGAGGAACAACCTGAAGCGCTCAGGACGCTATTTGGCACTTGCTGCAGCTATCTGGGCTGCCACGACCATTGCAGCTGTCGATACGCCGATAAATTTCGGCATCATCTTCTGCATGGGCGCCTGCACGCTCATCTATGCGCTCCTGCAGAAGGCAGGGCATGTTCCTGATGGATGGAAAGCTGCCATCCTTCTCTGGGTCGCCTTCTTCATCTCTTATGGACTGCCGAGAGGATCTTTCGGGTTTCCTCCCCTTGCCGTGCCGCTCCCCCGCGCCCTCTATCAGATACGTGGCCTTGCATGGCTCGGCATTCCTGGACCAGGCTTTGCCTCGGGCGACTTCTATCCCGTGCTCCCCTTCCTCTTCATGTATCTCTCGGGAGCAGCGTTGGGAAAGCTCTGGAAGCGGCAGGGATATCCTGAGACCGCAAGGAAGCTTGCCTGCCCGCCGCTCGAATTCGTCGGCAGGCACCCGCTTGTGTTCTATATCTTCCACCAGCCCGCAATTCTTCTCATGTGCGCAGCTGCTACTGGGACACAGCTCTTATGATGCATCCCGGCACCACGAGGCTTTCTCAGCTCTCCAGACGGTAAGGCTCGAAAGTGCCTGCAAGGCGCTCAGGAACCTTGGCAGTAGCTCTGAGCCCGCCTTCGTGGTATTCCTCATGAAGTATCTGGCATCTCTCATGAAGCATGCTCATGAGGATGCCCTTTTCATACGGCACTTCCACTGTCATCGTTATATCGCCCTTCGCAGCTTCCTGTGCGATGCGGAAGAGCAGGCCGCGAAGTCCCTTGCCATCGAGTGCCGAGATGAAGACAGCATCCGGATGCATTGCCTCGAGCTGGCGCAGAGCCTCCTCAGGAACAAGGTCGCTCTTGTTATAGACAACGACGCTTCTGATCTTGTCGGCACCGATCTCTTTCAGGATGCTGTCGACGACCGAGAGTTCCTTCTCCGCATGCGGGTCCGAAATATCGACGACTTTGAGTATCAGGTCAGCATTGATAGCCTCGGAGAGCGTCGACTTGAATGATTCCACCAGCAGGGTCGGAAGCTTCTGGATGAAGCCGACTGTATCCGTGATGGTGATCTTTCGACCTTCTTCAAGCTCGATGGCACGTGTTGTCGGATCCAGCGTCGCGAAGAGCTCGTCCTTCGCATATACCGAAGATCCGGTAAGCTTGTTGAGCATGGTCGATTTGCCAGCATTCGTATAGCCGACGAGGGCGACCCTCCAGACACCGGATTCCCAGCGTGCCTTTGACTGGGTATGGCGCTGGGAGGAGAGCTCCTTCAGCTCCTGCGTGAGGAAGCTGATACGCTTCCTGACAAGACGGCGGTCGACTTCGAGCTGGCTCTCGCCCTGGCCGAACCTGGAACCGATGCCACCTCTCGTCTGCTCGCCGACAAGGTGGCTCCACATGCCTCTCAGACGCGGCAGCAGGTAGTTTGCCTGGGCCAGCTGAACCTGGAGACGTCCTTCCTTCGTCGTTGCATGGGCAGCGAAGATATCGAGAATGAGGGCAGTACGGTCGATGACCTTCACATGGGAGCCGACAATCTTCTCGAGATTTGACTGCTGTGACGGAGAGAGCTCGTCGTCGAATACGACGACATCCGCGTCGAGAGAGCGCGCAAGGTCCCTGAGCTCCTCAGCCTTGCCAGAACCCAGATAGGTGCGCGCCACAGGAACCTCGAGACGCTGTGCAAGCGTGGCGACGACCTCTCCCCCATCTGTCTCGACCAGGCGCCCCAGCTCAGCCAGCGACTCATCGAGAGACCATTCGCCGGTCCCGGTATCGACACCGACAAGAATCGCGCGCTCCGGTTCGAGCTTTGTCGGCTGCGCCTTGAATCGGGGCATCAGAGCATCTCCTTCTCCATGATCATATCTGCAGCGCCGTTCGTGTCCATCTGGTCCAGATCGAGCCATTTCACGCGGCCATCGCGCTTGAACCAGGAGAGCTGCCGCTTTGCATAGCGGCGGGTGCGCTTCTTGATCTCTTCGGTCGCTTCGGGAAGCGTGCAGGAGCCTTCGAGGCAGTCCACGATCTCCTTGTAGCCGATGGCCTGCATCGCGGTAAGCGTGTCTCTGAACCCAGCAGCGACAAGACCTTCCACCTCATCCACGAGGCCGTCTTGAAGCATCTGGTCCACGCGCACTGAGATCCTCCTGTAGAGTCGCTCGCGATCCATGGCTATGCCCCAGATCGAAGCGTTATACCATGGTGCCCGTTCATGGAGGCCAGCGTGCTGCACGGCGTAGCTCTTTCCCTCATCGAGGAGCTCAAGCGCCCTGATGACACGTCTCACATTGTTCGGGTGTATGAGTTCGGCAGAAGCAGGGTCCCGGCTCTCGAGGAGTGCATATACGGCCTCGTTGCCCTCGTCTTCAGCCATCTTCTCATAGCGTTTGCGCGTCTCAGACGACGTATCGCCCTTCGGGAAGACCATATCGTCTATCGTGGCATCAAGGTAGAGTCCCGTACCACCGCAGAGGATGGGGAGCTTTCCTTCCGAGCAGAGGCTATCGATGCAGCTGCGCGCTTCCTCCTGGAAGAGCTGCGCAGAATAGGCATCGCCGATATCTGCGACATCGACCATAAGGAGCGGACGCCTGCGTTCCGATACCGGCGTCTTTGCTGTGCCGATATCCATGCCGCGATAGACCTGCATCGCATCGACAGAGATGACGGAGGTTGCAAGACGGAATGCCAGCTCATCTGCAAGCGCGCTCTTGCCCGATGCAGTAGGGCCTACGATGCAGAGGACGCGGTCGCCTTTCACCGGGGATCGCCTGTCTGTGTGCCTTCGAGATACCAGGACTTCGCTTCCTCGACCTTCACATCGACGAGCTTGCCGACGAGATCTTCTGCCTTCTGGCCTTCGCGCAGCGGGAAGTGAACGGTCTGAAGCTTGCGGCTGTGGCCGACAAGCATCTCGTCATTCCTCTTGGAGGGACCCTCGACAAGCACTTCGGAGACCGTACCAAGATCGCGCTGGTTTGATGCGTAGGAGAGGTCCTCGACGAGGCGTGCCAGCCTGTCGAAGCGCTCCTGTATGACCTCGTGAGGCGTCGTATCTTCAATCTTCGCTGCAGGAGTTCCCGGGCGCTTCGAGTAGATGAAGGTATAGGCCGCATCGAAGGCTGCCTCGCGGACGAGTGAAAGCGTATCCTCGAAGTCCTCTTCTGTCTCTCCCGGGAAGCCGACAATAAGGTCGGTCGTGAGAGCAAGGTCCGGCATGGCAGAGCGCAGGCGTCCGACAAGGTCGAGATACTGCTCTCTCGTATAGCGCCTGTTCATGGCCTTCAGGACTCTCGTAGAGCCGCTCTGGACAGCAAGATGGAGCTGGGGCATCACATTGGGCGTCTCTGCCATGGCGGCAATGACATCGTCTGTGAGGTCCATGGGATTCGAAGACGTGAAGCGGATGCGGTCGACACCGGTCTCTCCTACCTTGCGGAGAAGCTCTGCGAACCGGGGCTTCCCGTAGATGTTCGTGCCGTAGGAGTTCACGTTCTGTCCCAGAAGCGTGATTTCGCGCACGCCGTCAGCGACAAGCCCGCTGCATTCGAGGAGGATGGACTCCATCGTGCGCGAGCGCTCGCGTCCACGGACATACGGCACGATGCAGTAGGTGCAGAAGTTGTTGCACCCCGTCATGATCGGCACCCAGGCGTGATAGCGGAGCTCTCGATGGCTCGGAAGCTCGGTCGAGAAATGCTCGGTGTCTTCCTTCGTATCGACGAGCACCTTGTGCTTCTTCTCCGAGTAGGCCTCGACAAGAAGCTCAGGCAGCGATGCCAAGGCGCCGGTGCCGAAGACGACATCGACACTCGGTATGTTCTTCTTGAGTTCTGCGCCTGCACGCTGAGCTACGCAGCCACCGACGGCCACGATGCGCTTGCCGGAAGGCGGAAGCGCAGCCCCTGCTGCATTCGCTGCAGTGCCATAGAGCCTCGTATCGGCTCCTTCACGCACTGAGCACGTCATGAATACGACGATATCTGCCTCTTCGACGGTACCGACCTCGAGGCAGCCACACGAATCAAGCAGGCCCGCCACCCGCTCAGCATCGTGGAAGTTCATCTGGCACCCGAACGTCTTTACATAGTAGGTCTTTCCTGCCAACTGCGGGTAATGCTGCATGCTATGAAACCGTCCTCGTATCAGTAGGGGCTGTCTGTGAAAGTGTCTGCGGCGTCAGCTTGTGGACGTAGATTGCAATGCGGATTGCCGTCCTGTTCTCGCCGCAGATCTCGATATCGGAGAAGGTGGGAGCGCAGGAGATGTCGACTCCTGTCGGTATGAGAAATCCGCGGGCGATGGCAACAGCCTTGATGGCCTGGTTCACCGCACCTGCACCGACGCACTGCACATTCACGGGCACGCCGTCCTTCACCATGCCGGCAATGGCGCCCGCGACCGATGCGGGGGAAGATTTGCTCGAAACCTTGAGGAAGTCCATACCTGCTCCTGGAAGTTCGCTCTATCTTGTGCCCCTCATTCTCGGGACACACTGCATATGGTCTTGCCATATACCACTTCGTACATCTTATACTTTACGGCCTAGTCATCCTCGGCAAATTCGAACGTACAGGAAAGCCGGCCTGAAGAAACACGGACCTCGGGCGGTGCTGCAAGCTCGATATAGTAGCGATCCTCCAGATACTGGAAATCGCGCGCAAGCATGCCACGGAACTTGTCGAGATCTTCCTTCGAGATCTTGATACTTCGGGCATCCTTCTCGAGGTCCACTTTCCGGGGACTGCGGCGTGCTGAAACCTTCTTGCCTCTGAGATACGCATAGGCGCCCTGCGCCGGCGCAATCTCGCCAGAAAGAATCCTTTGCGCGGTCCTCTCGGAGATTTCGAGGCCGAGAGCTGAGGCAATATCGGCAAGCTCCTCAGCGTCAGGCGCGAGCCGGAGCTGGAGCAGAAGCGGCATGTCGCAGATCTTCATCTGGAGGATGCGTTCGCGTACAGCGCGCGGAATGCGGACATGTCTGCGTGCTGCCGCTATGGTCTCTGCAGGAGAGCCTATATAGACCTCGCAGGCGCCCTTGTCCTCGAGCGCAAACTCGCAGGAGCAGCGCAGGAGGTTATGCGGGCCGCGGACAATCTTGATTGCTCCGTCTTCGTCCCGCTCGCACTCGGGCCAGGACGACTGGTCTGCCTTTTCGGGAATCTTTGCCGTATCGAAGGAAACCTGGATCGAGGTGCCCTTGCCTGGATCTGATGCAACGACATGGGATGCTTCGGCGTTCTGCCTTATCGAGAAGAGCGCCATGCCCCTTCCATGCACGCCCCAAGCGTCCATATGCATCGTATCGAGCTTCGAGGTGACACGGGCATCGAAGATCCGTTCCTGCATGTCGTGAGGGATTCCTCCGCCATCATCCACAACCGTGAGCGTCCGCGTGCCTTCGGTCTTCTGGAGCGCAAAGAGAATCGTATGGGCTCCGGCATCGCGTGCATTCCGCAGAAGCTCTATCGCTGCGTCTTCGACAGAACGGATATCATGCTTCGCCTGACGACGTTCGGCTTCGTCCACCCGAAGGCGGACGAAGCCGTCACCGTAGCTCTCTTCGACGCGAAGCGAAGCTGCATGTCCCGTCTTTGCAATGAAGGCGGCAAGGCTCTCAGCGTCTGTGCCCATTGCCTACTTTGCCGTATCCACTGCGCGGGATTCGCGTATGACGACGACGCGGACCTGGCCAGGATATTCCATCTCGTCCTCGATCTGCTTCGCGATATCGTGGGCAAGCACCGTTGCCTGGGCATCGGAGATCTTCTCGGGCTCGACCATCACATGGAGCTCGCGGCCAGCCTGCATTGCGTAGGTGCGCTCGACGCCCTCATGGGCATTGGAGATCTCCTCGAGCTTCTCGAGACGCTTGATGTAGTTCTCGGCAGACTCGCGGCGGGCACCCGGGCGTGCAGCGGAGATGGCATCGGCTGCCTGGACAAGCACATCGAGGACCGTATCCGGCTCGACGTCTGCGTGGTGTGCCTCGATAGCATGGACGATCTCCGGTTTCTCGCCGTAGCGGCGGGCAAGGTCTGCACCGATGACGGCATGCGGGCCTTCCACCTCATGGTCGATGGCCTTGCCGATGTCATGCAGGAGTCCTGCACGCTTTGCCGGTGCCTCGTCCATGCCGAGCTCTGAAGCCATGATTCCGCAGAGCGTCGCGACCTGGACGGAGTGCGAAAGGACATTCTGGCCATAGGACGTGCGGTAGCGAAGGGCACCCAAGGTCTTGATGAGTTCAGGATGCAGGTCGTGGATACCCATATCGAAGGCAGCCTGCTCGCCAGCCTCGCGGACGCGCTCGTTCACGAGGGTCTCGGCCTTCTTGTACATGTCCTCGATACGGGCAGGATGGATGCGTCCGTCTGCGATGAGGTTCTCGAGCGTGACGCGTGCCGTCTCGCGGCGGACCGGATCGAAGCTCGAGAGCACAACGGTCTCAGGCGTGTCGTCGATGACAAGGGAGACGCCGGTAACCTGCTCGAAGGTGCGGATGTTCCTGCCCTCGCGGCCAATGATGCGGCCCTTAAGGTCATCAGACGGAATATGGACGGACGTGACCGTGATCTCGCCTGCCTGGTCGGCAGCGCAGCGCTGGATGGCCGTTGAGACGATCTCGCGTGCGGTCTTGTCGGCCTTGGCACGGACGCGCTGCTCGGACTCGCGCAGGATCTGTGCCTCCTCGCGCACGCTCTGCTGGCGAATCTTGCCGATGAGCTCGTCGTGGGCCTCGTCGCTCGAGAGGCCAGCAATGCGCTCGAGCTCGGTTGTCGTCTTCTCTTCCATCTTGTCGAGATCGGACTTCCTGCGGTCGAGCTGTCCCTGATAGCTCTGGAGCTGGTGCTCGCGGCGGTCGAGGGAGTCGTTCCTCTTGTCGAGGGACTCCTCGCGCTGGACGAGCCGGTTCTCGAGCGTATGAATCTCGTTCTTGCGCTGCTCCTCCTCATTGAGGGAAGCCTGGCGCATCTGCATGATCTTCTCTTTGGCTTCGATCAGGGCCTCGCGCTTCGCGCTCTCGGCTGCGCTCTTGGCATCTGCAGTGATCTTCTCTGCCTGGGTGCGGGCATCGCCGAGCTGCTTCTCTGCCTCGGCCTTTGCATCATCGACCTGTCGGCGTGCTTCCTGCACCTTCGTGCTGCTCTGCCTTGTCACGGCGAAATAGCAGACGAGGGCACCCACCGCCAGACATGCAATCGCAATTAGTACTGTCATGGTGACTCCTCAGTCGTTCATCTTCTCATCAGCGGAGTCCGCACATGCGGGCCCCTCCCACCTGAGGTGTCACTGCCGGCAGCATGGAAGACTGCCAGAACGCACATACCATTGTTATATGGACAACGTCTTGCGGAGCTTGCCGAAGGCGTGAATCACCAAAGCTGGTAATTCAATCGTATGTTCGACATCTTATACTGTCAAATGTTCGTAAGGTCACAAGCTCTTCTTTTTTTGTGGATGGCAGCTCAGATATCTTCTGAGCCGCGCCTCTCGGCAAGCGCCTGCTTTGCGGCACGCGTCGCGAGCTCGAAGCTGTAGCCTCTGCCCGCAAGATAGCGTACAAGCTTCTGGTACTCGTTGCCAGAAGAGACATGCTTCCTGCGCGCAAGCGCAAGGGCGTGCTCGGCCTCGTCCTCGTCGCCTGCCGCCTCGCTCCAGCCGATGTCCTCGCCGAGCGCAACGCCGCGCCGCGCCAGCTCGAGCTCGATCTTGCGCCTTCCCCATCCCGCACGGATCTTCTGCTCGCAGAAGCGCTTCGCATATCTCCTGTCATCTACGAGGTGCTTCTTCTGGGCAATTGCAAGCGCAGAGTCGATAGCAGGACGTCCGTAGCCCCGCTCGGCCAGGCGCTTTGTGAGCTCCGATACCGTGCAGTCGCGCCTGTTCAGGGTCTCGGCCGTCTTCTGCCAGGCACACTGCTCCTCGATCTGGCCCTCGGCTTCAAGGAGCTCGTCTGCCGACATATAGCCAGAGCTCCTGTCAGCCTCAGCCTTCTTGAGGGCACGGGCGACCTCGACAGGGATCTTCCTCTTTCCCATGCCATCGGCTTCAAGCGTCGCCTGCGGCCGCCTGCGGTCGAAGGAGGATGCCTTCTTCTCGGGCATCGTGCAGGACCAGCTGAATGCCTCTGCTTCGGTTGCCATCTCGCCTATTCCTCGTCAGACGGCTTCTTGCCGGCATCCACGACCGGCTCGCCGACACGCTCGTCTCCCAGCACGAGGCCGCAGGCAACGCGTACCTTGTGGTCGATTTCCTGTGAAAGATCGGGGTTCTCGCGCAGGAACTCCTTGGCAGCCTCGCGTCCCTGTCCCAAGCGCTCCCCCTCATAGGTGAACCAGGCACCGGACTTGTCGACGATACCGTAATCGACACCCATGTCGAGGATGGAGCCTTCCTTCGAGATGCCCGTGCCATACATGATGTCGAACTCGGCCTGCTTGAAGGGAGCTGCGACCTTGTTCTTGACGACCTTGACGCGCACACGGTTGCCGACGACCTCGCCGTTCTGCTTGATAGAGTCGATGCGGCGGATATCCATTCGGACCGATGCGAAGAACTTGAGCGCACGGCCGCCTGGCGTCGTCTCGGGGTTGCCGAACATGACGCCGATCTTCTCGCGAAGCTGGTTGATGAAGATGCAGGTCGTGTTCGACTTGGCAAGCGAGCCGGCAAGCTTTCGGAGCGCCTGGCTCATGAGACGTGCCTGCGCGCCGACAGTCGTCTCGCCGATCTCGCCCTCGATTTCGGCACGGGGCACGAGCGCTGCGACAGAGTCGACGACCACGACGTCTATGGCGCCGGAGCGCACGAGCATGTCGCAGATTTCGAGCGCCTGCTCGCCGGTATCCGGCTGCGAGATGAGCACCTCATCGATATCGACACCGATGCGTGCCGCATAGCCCGGATCCAGGGCGTGCTCGGCGTCGATGAAGGCGACAACACCGCCCATGGCCTGGGCCTCAGCGAGAATCTCGAGCGAGAGCGTCGTCTTGCCCGAAGACTCGGGACCGTAGATCTCTACGATACGTCCGCGTGGCACGCCGCCGATGCCAAGCGCCGCGTCGAGCGCCAGAGATCCTGTCGGAATCGCCTCGATATCGAGATTCTGCGCACCGTCGCCGTACTTCATGATGGAGCCCTTGCCGAACTTCTTCTCGATCTCGGCAGTCGTCGCTTCCACCATCTTGTCGCGCTCTTCGCCGTACATCTTCTGATGGACTTCACGTGTCACGGTCTTCTTAGCCATTGCTACTCCTTGCTCTGTGCCAGCCTCTGCCATGCTAGACGAACAATCGTTCGCCGTCAATCGTCTTTGTCCAGCATACAGGAACTGCCTGACAGCCTTCGCATGCCGGGAAGGCAGGTTTCTGGCACGAATCTTCCATGAGCAGAAAGCCGGCCGGAGACCTTGGCCCCCAGCCGGCTTCATCTTCGATCAGAGCGATTCGAGCCCCTCGGCGAGAAGGCCCAAGGCAATCCGTACTGCCTTCAGGCGTACGGTCTTGCGGTCGCCTGAAAGGAGGTGCATCTCGCTTCTCGTGAATCCGCCGCAGGAGAGCCCGAACCAGACCGTGCCGACAGGCTTTCCCGGCTCCTCGCCGCCAGGGCCTGCGATGCCCGTCACCGACACAGCGACATCGGTCAGAAGGACGCGCCTGGCGCCTTCTGCCATGGCCTCAGCACACTCGGAGGAGACAGCACCGACACCAGGAGCATCGAGGATGCCATCAGACACGCCGAGCACGGCGTGCTTTACGGGAATCGCATAGCTCGTGATGCCGCCCTTCACGACAGCGGACGAGCCAGGCACTGCCGTGAGCGCACCTGTCACAAGGCCGCCTGTGCAGGACTCGGCCGTTCCGACCGTGAGGCCTTTCCTGTGTCCGAAATCGAGCACGCGCTCTGCTGCCTTGTAGAGCTCCTGCTCGTCTGGAACCTCGATATCGCCTTGATCTCCCTGCATGATCTATCCCTCCGTAATGTAGCTCCAAGATTTCACGAGATAGTCCACACCGGACCAGATGGTGAGGATCGTCGCCGCAACGAGTATCCACCAGCTGAGGCCGTAGAGCACCGTCTGGAAGAGGCCCGCTTGGAAGGAGCGCGCCAGAAGCATGCCGCAGATGCCCACCATTGTCGTGGCGGTCTTCGCCTTGCCGAGATTGCTTGCGGCAATCACGACCCCCTTGGCTGCAACGACCATGCGCAGGCCCGATACAAGCAGCTCGCGCACGATGACAACAAGCAGCATGAAGGGTCCCATGGAACCCTCCATGAGGAGATAGACAAGGGCAAAGATCACGACGAGCTTGTCGGCAATCGGATCGAGGAACTTGCCGAATGTCGTGACCTCGTTTCTCGAGCGTGCGAGATACCCATCGAGCTTGTCTGTTCCCGATATCACGATGTAGAAGAGCGCGATGCCGAAGGCGGGCACCGAGAAGCTGCTTGTGGCAGCTGGTAGCTGTGCTGCGAGGATGAACCACACCGGAATGAGGACGATGCGGATGCAGGTGACGATGTTTGCGGGTGTCCAGAGCTTCTTCGACGATGCTGCCACGTCACTCGCTCCCCAGGAGCTCGCCGACGAGCTCGTAGCAGAAGCTGTCCACGAGCTTCACGCGCACGATATCGCCGACAGATGCCTCGCCGCTCTCGATATGCACCGCGCCATCGGAATCAGGCGCCTGGAACCAGGCATGTCCGATGAGCTCGGGGCCGTTGTCGCCTTCCTCGATGCCGTCGACGATCACATCGACCGTCTCGCCGATATGCTTGGCCGTTGCAGAGAAGCCCATCTCCTCGGCGAGGTCGATGAGGCGCTGGGTGCGCTCCATCTTCACATCTTCGGGGACCTGGTCCTCCATCTCGGCAGCGCGGGTGCCTTCCTCGGGCGAGTAGGCAAAGACCGAGGTGTAGTCGAACTCCTCATCCTTCAGGAAATCGAGAAGCTCCTCTGCCTCCTCGTCGGTCTCTCCCGGGAATCCTGCCATGCCGGTCGTCCTGAGCACCATGCCAGGAATCTCGCGGCGGAGCCTGGCGAAGAGCTCGCGGAGCTCAGGCTCTGAGCCGGAGCGGCCCATGCGTGCCAGGATCCTCTCGGAGCAGTGCTGGATGGGGATATCGATATAGGGAAGCACTTCAGGCGTATCGCGAATCGTCGCGATGAGCTCGTCGGTCATGCCCTCTGGCTGAAGATAGAGCACGCGGATCCAGCCATGATAGGGACGCACAGCCTCTGCAACCTGGCGAAGGAGCCAGGCAAGCGTCTTCTTGTCTTCGAAGTCGGAGCCCCAGATGCCGGTGTCCTGGCCGATGAGCACGACCTCACGGACACCGCCCTCCATAAGGTGCCTCACCTCTTCGAGAATTTCCTCGACCGGACGCGAATGGTAGCGGCCGCGGATATAAGGAATGGCGCAGAACGCGCAGAAGCGGTCGCACCCTTCAGAGATCTTCACATAGGCGCTTGCGCCCTCGATCGTACGGAGCGCCCCGGCGTCGATGGCAGGACCCTCCTTGGGCACTTCGCGGCCGAGGACCTTCGACACGACCGAGACGATGCCGTCCTCCTCGTCAGCCTTCACGAAGGCCGAGACCTCCGGAAGCTCTTCGGGAAGCTCTGCACCATAGCGGGACGGCACGCAGCCACACATGACGATGGGAAGGCCACGGACGCCTTCGTCTGTCGCTTCCTCGGCAAGCTGGAGCGTTGTCTCGATCGACTCGGACGTCGCCGAAGCGAGGAACGAGCACGTATTGATCAGTGCCAGATCGGCGTCTGCCACCTCATGGGTCTCCGCATACCCAGCACGTCCGAGAAGCGAGCGCATGCGGTCGGTATCGACCTCGTTCTTTGCGCAGCCGAGCGTGATATAGAGGATGCGGGGATCTTCGGTGCTAGCGGTAGTTGACATATTGGAGCGGCTGTCCATATTCCTGCTCTCTGAGATAGGCGATGGTGGCCTGCAGCGCATCACGCGAGGCGGAGCTCACGCGGAGCTTGTCGCCTTCGACGGTCGCCTTGACCTTCTGTTTGGTGCCTCGGATATCCTTGGCAATGCGCTTTGCCGTGTCCTGGTCGATGCCCTGGACAAGGGTAGCGCACTTCTTCACGGTTGCTCCTGCTGCCGGCACGGCCTCCTGCCACTTGATGGCAGAAAGATCGATGCCGCGCTTTGCAGCCTTCGAATTCATGATGTCGGCAACCTGGCCAGCGACGAACTCGGACGGTGCACTGATGGTGATGGTGCCGTCCTTCTTCGAGTACTCGATCGAAGAGCCGGTGCCCTTGAGGTCATAGCGCTGCGAAAGCTCCTTCTGAGCCTGCTGGAAGGCGTTGTCGACCTCCATGAGATCGACTTCGGAAACGATATCGAAGCTCGATTCCTTTGCCATGTTCCCTCCTTAAGCCTTGCTGGTCGTGGTGGAGGCGCTCTTCGTGCTCGTAGCCGAAGCGCCGTTCGTAGTGGCAGACGTGCTGCCCGTGCTGGTCGTGCCGTTCGTCGAGCTGGACGTGCCGGACTGCGTGGAGTCGGTCGATGTGCTCGAGGAATCCGTACCCTTCGAATCCTTGCTCGCATCGGTCGTGGTCGTCTGCGTCTGCGGCACCTTGATCGTTATGGTACCAAGACCCGAAGTCTTCGCATCGAAGCTCTGGTTCTCGCCGTTCTTCGTGACCGTCACTGCAGACGTATCTCCGACCTGGATGCTCATCGACTGCTTCGGCTCGTAGGTCTGCGTCCAGGGACCCGTCACGGACTCGGCGACGACGCTCTTGCCGTCGACGACGATCTCCACCCAGGAGACGCTGCTGTCGGCGACCGTCACGACGACTTCCGTCTTCTCCGGCGTCGTCGTGGTGCTCGAAGACGTGCCGCCAGACTTCGTGCTCGTCGTCTGGGCAGAGGTATTCGAAGAGGAGCTCTTCGTCCCGGAAGCATCAGAGCTCGATGTGGTCGAGCTCTGCGAGCTCGTAGTGTCAGCTGTGGAAACCGGTACCGAGGAGCTTGCTGCCGAGCTGCTCTCCCCTGCTGCCATATTCACGCAGGAGCTCACCGACATCACGATGATGATCGTCAGAAGGATTGCGACGAGTATGCCAAGGCCGATCACCATGTTCTCGTTCGAGAGGAACGACTTCGGACGCTGGGGATGGCGTCCAGGCTGCGGACGCCTCCTGTCCACATTCGGACGCTGGACGTTCGCGATGTTCCTCGACGACACGCGGCCACGGACAGAGTTTGCTGCCTCATAGGGAGAGGTCGTCTGTCCGTACTTCATATCGTCGGTGTAGCCCCGCTCGACAGGGCGCGTCTCTATGCGCTGGCCCTGCCTCCCGAAGCGCTCTGTCTCATCGATGTAGGGATTTCGCTGCTGCGAAGGATAGCCCTGCTGCGGCACACGCTGCGAATAGGGCTGTCCCTGCGATGGACGTCCATATCCTCCCTGCGGAGCAGCGCTCCTGCTCCTCGCAGCGGCACCCGAGCGCTCACGGCTGCTGCGGTCCGAATAGCTTGAGCGCACCTGCTCGCGGGAGCGTCTTCGCCTTTCATTGTTTCCGTGCTCGTACACGTATAGGTCCTCATTGAATTGACGTACGACTGCAGAATCATCAAGTCCAAGATAGCGCGCATAGGAGGCAAGCATCCCCTGCGTATAGCCATTGCTCGGAATGGACGCAAAATCGCCTTCCTCGAATGCCTGGAGTATCTGCTCCTTCATGCGCAGGTCGCGGGCTGCCTTGCCGAGCGTGATGCCCAGCTGCCTGCGGCGTTCAAGAAGTATAGCGCTATAGCGTGCTGCCATTGCTATACGACCTCCCGGTACTTTTCCTCAGCTATCCTGAGCTCTTCGAGGCCTGCCTCGTCGAGCAGGACTTCGCGCGGCTTCGAGCCATCAGGCGGCCCGACGATGCCCTTTGCCTCGAGCATGTCCATGATCCTTCCGGCACGGGCATAGCCGACCTTGAGACGGCGCTGGAGGCCAGATGTGGAGCCGAGCTGCGAATCCACGACAATCTGCGCTGCCTCCCAGACGAGCGGGTCGTCGTCCTCAGGCCCCTGCGAGCCGCTCGACTCTCCAGGAAGAGCTCCCGGAGCGACAGCGGAAAGAATCTCGTCGTGCATGTCGCTCTCGAAGTGGTCCTTCACGAAGGCGACGACGGATTCAATCTCATCGTCCGAAACATAGCAGCCAAGCGCACGCTTCGGCTTCCTGCCGCGGAGACGGTAGAGCATGTCGCCGGAGCCGAGCAGGCGCTCTGCTCCCGTCGCATCGAGGATGATGCGGGAGTTCACGGACGAGTCGACAGAGAGCGCGACGCGGTTGTCGATGTTCGCCTTGATGAGGCCTGTCACGACATCGGCCGAAGGCCTCTGCGTTGCGACAATCAGATGGATGCCCGCAGCGCGGCCGAGCTGAGCGATACGGACAATCGAGGCTTCGACATCCTTGCGGGCGACCATCATGAGGTCAGAGAGCTCGTCGATCACGATCACGAAGTACGGCATGTGCTCGGGCGGATGCTCCATGTCAGCCCACTTGTCGCCGTCGATATTCGCATTGAATGTCTTGATGTCGCGGACCTTGTAGTGCTCGAAGACCTTGAGTCTGCGCTCCATCTCGGAGACGCCCCACTGGAGCGCTCCTGCAGCCTGGTGCGGATCGGTCACGACCGGAACATAGAGATGTGGCAGGCCATTGTAGCCCGTGAACTCGACGCGTTTCGGGTCGATCATGATCATGCGGACCTGCTGGGGCGTCGCCCTCATGAGCATCGAGACGATGATCGTGTTCAGAAGGACCGACTTGCCCGAGCCGGTCGTACCAGCAACAAGCAGGTGCGGAAGCTTTGCAATATCGACCGTGATCGGCTTTCCTTCCGTATCGCGGCCGAAGGCGACCTCGAGCGGGCTCTTGCTCTTTGCATACGGCAGGACATCGCCCAGGCACACGCTCTGCCTCTCATGGTTCGGAATCTCGATGCCGACAAGCGAGGTGCCGGGAATCGGAGCGAAGATGCGGACCGAGGTAGCGGCAAGCGAGAGCGCGATATCGTCTTCGAGGTTCGTGATGCGGCTCACACGCTCGCCCTCGCCCATGGAGATCTGGAACGTCGTGACGATAGGGCCAGAGACCCACCCCGTGACCTTGGCCGTGAGGCCGAACTCCTCAAGCGTGCTCTGGAGCTTCTCTGCCGTGGACCTGAGCTCTTCCTGCGAGCTCATGGACTGGGCAGAATCAGGATTCGATTCAAGAAGGGAAAGCGGCGGAAGCTCTCCGGGCTCGGCTGAGGAAGCTGCCGCAGTCTGGGCGGGAGCTGACGCATCCTTCTTCTGGATCTGCGTCTTCTTGCCCTCGGCACGCGCCGCTGCCTCCTTCAGGAAGTCAGGCACTGCCTCATGCGCAGGTGCTGCTGCAGGTGCAGGGGCTGCTGCCTGCGCTGCAGGCTCATCCTCATCGGGCGTCTCGTTTGCTGCATCGGAGGAATCCTCGATATCGGCAGCGGGCTGCACATGCTTGAGCGAAAGACGCGGATGGCGCCTCTTCTGTGCCTTCTCCGTCTTGCTGTCTGCATTCTCTTCTGCATCGACAGGCTTCTCGGTCTCCACCGGAGCCTTATTGCGGTTCCTCTTGAGCACGGTCGTCTTGCGGTCGCCGATATAGGTCGTCTTGCCGTCACCCAAAGGATCGAAGAGCGTCGTCGGCGCGGTGCCATCAGGATCCTGTGCATCGGCAAAGAGCTCGTCGAGATCTGCAACAGATGCCGGAGCAGCCTCCGCCTTCTGGGCACGGGACATTTCGCGGCTCTGCTTCAGGGCGGACATCTTCTCCTGCATCTCGGACTTCAGCTTCGTGAGCGAAAGGCCGCAGACAAGGGCGCCCGTGACAATGAGGCCCACGAGCACGACATTGGAAACGATGCGTCCGACAAGGACGAGGAGCACCCAGGCAAGCGCTCCGCCGAGAAGGCCTCCTGCCCTCTCCATATAGGCAGGGTCGAGCACCTGCTGAGGTGCTGATTCAGGAACGCCGGCATTCACGGAGATCAGGGCGAGGACGGCAAGCACGATGAGGCCAAGGCCCACTGCCACGCGCTTCGAGCCCAGGATCGAGCGGTCCATGAAATGCGTCGCAGCAAAAAGCGCAATGGCGAGCGGACAGAGTATGGCGCCAACGCCGAAGAGCAGCGACAGCGCACGTCCGAGAAGCGTCGTCACGACGGCAGAGGTCGGCGTGACGAGCGCTACGACCATCGCGACGGCAAGCACGATCAGCAGCACGGCGAGGATGTCCTGCTTGACAGAGGGCTCTATCACAGGCGCTGCACTATGCTGCACCTGCGGCTTCTGGGCCCTGGCAATATTCTTCTGTGCTGCTGTCTTGCTCTTTGCTGCCAACCTACACCTCCAGCACGACCGGAATCACCATCGGCCGCGTGTGCGTCTTGTTCCAGAGATAGTTCGAAAGGCCGTTCCTTGCCGCCTTGCGCATGGCATCGACCGTTGCCGTATCGGCAATCTTCATGACTGCCGTGCGTACGGAATCGACCGCGCCATCGGAGAGCTCCACATCGTTTGCCGAAGAGAAGCCACGGCTCGAAAGCTCGATATCGGCGACCTTGTGCGTGCGGCTCGAGATCGTGACGACGCAGGTGACGATGCCATCAGTTGCCAGGCGCTTGCGGTCGCGCAGCACGACAGGATCGGCATCGGACACAGAGCCGCCGTCGACGTAGACGACACCGGAATCGACCGAAGGGCCACGGCGGACCTTGTGGCGGCGCATCTCGAGCGTATCGCCGTTGTCGACGACGAAGATGTGGTCGTCGTCCATGCCCATGTCGCGGGCAAGCTGAGCGTGTGCCCTCAGGTGCACTGCCTCGCCGTGCACCGGCATGAAGTACTTCGGGTGCACCATAGCGAGCATGAGCTTGAGCTCCTCCTGGGAGCCATGGCCGGAGACATGCACGAGCGTGTTGCTCTTGTCGTAGATGTAGCAGCCGAGCTTCGAGAGCGAGTTGATGACGCCCTGGACGCTCTTCTCGTTGCCAGGGACCGGCGTTGCAGAGATGATGACGGTATCGCCCTTGTGGATCGAGAGCGACTTGTGCTCGCCGTTTGCCATCCTCGAGAGTGCCGAGAGCGGCTCGCCCTGGGAGCCTGTGCACATGACGACGATTTTGTCGTCAGGGATGTTCTCGACGTCGTAGGCATCGATGATATTCTCGTCGGCAATCCTGAGGTAGCCAAGCTCGCGTGCGATGGCCGTGTTCGTCACCATGGACCTGCCGGTCACGACGACCTTGCGGCCGACAGCCGTCGCAGCGTCGCAGATCTGCTGGAGACGGTGGATGTGGCTCGAGAACGAGGCGACAAAGACGCGGCCCGGCGCATTCTTGATGATGTGGCGAAGAGCGGGGCCGACGGCTGCTTCAGAGGGCGTGAAGCCGGGCCTTGTCGCATTCGTCGAATCGGAGAGCAGAAGGTCTACGCCCATGGAGGCGAAGCGGTTGATGGCGGCGTAGTCGGGACGCACGCCGTCGATCGGCGTCTGATCGAGCTTGAAGTCGCCCGTGTGCATGACGGTGCCGGCAGGCGTCTTGATGTAGACGCCGAGAGATGCCGGAATCGAGTGCGTCATCGAGAAGAAGCTTACCGTGAAGGCGCCGAGCTCGATCTTCGTGCCATCGGTCACCTCGCGGAAGTCCGGGTTCTTGAGACGATGCTCCTCGAGCTTGCCCTCGATGAGCTTCAGGGTGAGCTTGCTCGAGAAGATGGGCACACGGTGCGTGAGGTCCATGATGAGGTACGGAAGCGCGCCGGTGTGGTCCTCATGGCCGTGGGTCACGATGATGCCACGGAGCTTGTCCTCGTTCTCGAGGACATAGGTATAGTCGGGAAGCACGAGGTCGACGCCCGGCATATCGTCATCCGGGAACATGATGCCGGCATCGACGAGGATCATATCGTCGCCGTATTCGAATGCCGTCATGTTCTTTCCGATGCCATCGAGGCCTCCGAGAGGAATGACTTTGAGAGGTATGGATTCAGTTCTTGCCATATATCTGCCTGCTCCTTCCATGTAGCGATGTGATGCAGATCATTTCATGCAGCCAGCTGCGTCGATTCTGCCAGGCTGCATTCCCATGCTGATAGCGTGCGGCCAAAGGGCCGGCACAAGGCTTTCTATGATAGTACCCGAGCAGGCAGCGCCAAACGACGCTACCAGCAAAGCGCCATGATTATTCTTGAGAACAAAGGCGGGAACCCCGAAGAGCTCCCGCCCATGCTGGATGGAACTATGATTCTGGCTTGCTTCAGGCCTTATGCGTCGTGGTGGCGACGGGGCTGGCGTCCACGGGGAGCATCGCCCTCATTGGACTGTGCCCTGCGGCCGCCATTGTCGCCCGGACGGCGCGTGTGGCGCGTCCTGTGCTCGTCGCGCTCGCCGTTCTCGCGGCTCTTGCCGGAGCCTTGAGGTGCCTCAGGCTTGTCAAGGCGATCGAGGCTGATCTTGCCCTTCTCGTCGACCTCGAGGACCTTGACCTTGACCTCGTCGCCGATGTTCAGGACATCCTCGACCTTGTCGACACGGCCCTTTGCGACACGGGAGATATGGAGCAGGCCGTCCTTGCCCGGAAGGAGCTCGACGAAGGCGCCGAACGGCTGGATGCCGACGACACGGCCGGTGTACTCCTCGCCGACCTCGGGGACCTTCACGATAGCCTTGATGCGCTCGGCTGCTGCATCTCCTGCACCATTGATGCCGGAGATGAAGACAGTGCCGTCCTCCTGGACGTCGACGGTGGCTCCCGTCTCCTCCTGGATGCCACGGATGACCTTGCCGCCAGAGCCGATGACATCGCGGATCTTGTCGGTCGGAATGTGGAGGCTGATGATCTGCGGAGCCGTCGGCTTCGTGTGCTCGCGCGGTGCAGGGATGGCATCGAGCATCGCATCGAGGATGAACATGCGGCCCTCGTGTGCCTGCATGAGTGCAGCGCGCAGGATCTCAGGCGTGAGTCCCGTAGCCTTGTTGTCCATCTGCATGGCCGTGATGCCCTTGGTCGTGCCCGTGACCTTGAAGTCCATGTCGCCGAGGAAGTCCTCGAGGCCCTGGATGTCGGTCAGGACGACGGTCTTGCCTTCCTCCTGGATGAGGCCCATGGCAACGCCGGAGACCGGACGCTTGATGGGGACGCCTGCATCCATGAGGGCAAGGGTGGAACCGCACGTCGATGCCATCGACGAGGAGCCATTGGACTCCATGACCTCTGAGACGACGCGGATCGTGTACGGGAACTCCTCCTCGGAGGGGATCACCGGCAGAAGGGCGCGCTCGGCAAGGTTGCCATGGCCGATCTCGCGGCGCTTCGGGCTGCCCATGCGGCCCGTCTCGCCCGTGCAGAACGGCGGGAAGTTGTAGTGGTGGATGTAGCGCTTGCCCTCGACCGGCTCGATCGTGTCAAGGCGCTGCCACTCGTTGAGCATGCCAAGCGTGCAGACCGAGAGAACCTGGGTCTGTCCACGCTGGAAGAGGCCGGAGCCATGGACGCGCGGCAGATAGTCCGGCTTCACCATGAGCGGCCTGACCTCGGTGGCCTTGCGGCCATCAACACGCTCGCCGGTCTCGACGACCATGCGGCGCATTGCATGCTTCTCGAGGCTCTTGAGCTCGACCGGAATGGCACGGCTCCAGGTCTCCTGCTCCTCGTCGGTGAACTCTGCCGTGATCTTGGCCTTGAGGTCCTCGACCTTGTCGATGCGGGAGAGCTTGTCCGGATCCTTGAGGGCTGCGCTCATCTCGTCGTAGTGCGCGAAGATGCGGTCGTGCACCTCAGGGATGGGCTCGTCGAGGATGTAGTCATGCTTCGGGAACGGGCCGTTGGCCTCCTGGACCTTCTGGAAGAAGATCTTCTCCTGCTCACAGAAGGCAGCGATGGCCTCCTGGCCGAATGCCATGGCTGCGAGCATGTCGTCCTCGGAGATCTCCTGGGCGCCAGCCTCGAGCATGGAGATGAACGTGGCGGAACCGCCAAGCTCGAGGTCGAGGTCGCTCGTCTTGCGCTCCTCGTACGTCGGGTTCACGAGCCACTCGCCCGTCTCGGTGTTGCGGCCGATCCTCACGCAGGCAAGCGGACCCTCAAACGGCACGCCGCCGACGGTGAGGGCAGCAGATGCTGCCATGACGCAGATGGTGTCGACCGGGTTGATCTGGTCTGCGACGAGCGTCGTCGCGACGATCTGGACCTCGTTCCTGAAGCCATCCGGGAAGGACGGGCGCAGCGGACGGTCGATCATGCGGGCTGTGAGGGTTGCCTTCTCGCTCGGACGCGCCTCGCGCTTGAGGTAGCCGCCCGGGATGCGGCCCACGGCGTACATCTTCTCAATGAAATCGACCGTCAGCGGGAAGAAGTCGTAGTCCTTGCGCTCCTTGGAGACGACCGCCGTCAGAAGGACGGTGGAATCCCCAGCCTTCACGAGGCAGGAACCGGTAGCCTGCTTCGCGAGCTCGCCTGTCTCGAGCGTGTAGTGCTTGCCGTACAGGTCGAATTCATGGGTTACTTTCATTTTTCCCCTTATCTCCGTCTGCCCCATTGCAGACGGGCCGTCTTGCATGCATCTCTGCATGCGGCATCCCCGCTTCTCGGGGATGCATATGAAAGAAGAGGACGCCTCGATGGCGCCCTCTTCCAATGACCCACTTACTGGATGTTGTCGCGGATGCCCAGGCTCTTGATGAGGCTACGGTACTCTTCGATGTCCTGTGCCTTGATGTAGCCAAGCAGGCGACGACGCTTGCCGACGAGCATCAGCAGGCCGCGGCGGGTGTGGAAGTCCTTCTGATGGGACTTCATGTGCTCGGTCAGGCCCTTGATACGCTCGGTGAGGAGAGCGACCTGGACGGCGGCGGAGCCGGAGTCCTTCTCGTTCTTGCCGTACTGAGCCATGAGCTCGGCCTTGCGCTCCTTGGTAACTGCCATGTGTGGAACCACCTTTCATGAGATTCGCCCTGAACTGGGTTCGCCGTCTGGCATGAACGTGCGACCAGGTACAGGGTACGTACAACGAGAAGTACTTTACCACAGGGAAAGGCGTGAGCGTCCAAGAACCTCGAGCCGCATGCGAACTCACAGGCTCCGCACAAGCAGACGCCGCACGTCCTAGAGCCCGCGCCAGAACTCCCATGCCTTGAGGCGGCAGTCGAGATGGGTCTGCCCCCATTCATGGGCAAGCATCAGAAGAAGGCGGGCGGTCGCTGCATCGATTGGAGCGTCCTTCAGCTCCTTGAAGGTCGCCGCCAGAAGCGCCCGCATCCAGGCGAAATCGTTCTCTGTGAGCTCATGCGCCCCAGCAACCTCGCGGGCACAGGATGCACAGAGCGCACCTCCTGCAGCCGCAGAGAAGAGCGTCGGATGCGGTTCTCCGCAGGCGATGCAGGACTCAAGCTCCGGCTTCCACCCTTCATGTGCAAGCACCTTGAAGGCATAGGCAGAGACCAGCACTATCTGGTGCGGTTCATCCGCTCCTTCGAGCGAGGAAAGCAGGGCCGACAGGATCTTGAAGAGGAAGGGGTCCGGCATGTCCTCGTAGGAGCTCTTCTCGGCAAGCTCCGCTGCCGCCGATGCGGCGCTCAGGCTGTCGAGATCTTCCCTGAGCGGTGCATGGGCACTGACCAGCGAGGCTTCCGAGACGATTGGAAGAGGTCCTCTTCCGGCAGAGAGCAGAAGGTCCGACTCGCAGAGGATGTCGCAGCGCGATGCAAAGCGGCCGCCGGGCTTTCTGGCACCCTTCGCGACCGCCCGCCTCTTCTGGCCATCCTCCCCGATCATCGTGAGGATGAGGTCCTGCTCCTTGAGCTTTACCGTATCGAGCACGATTGCCTTCGTGTGGAGCGTGCGGCGCACTGCTACTCGTCCGCCTCGAGTCCGAGCTCGCGGATCTCGTTCGCATCGCGGCGCCACTCGGGCTGGACGCGGACCTTGAGATCGAGATAGGCCTTAGCGCCGAAGAGGCGCTCGATGTCCTTGCGGGCTGCCGTGCCGATCTTCTTGATCATGGAGCCGCGGCGCCCGATAAGGATGGCCTTCTGTCCCTCGCGTTCGACGAGGATCGTCGCCGTGACGGAGAGCTGGTCGCGCTTCGGCCATGAGATGTCTTCGACCTTCACAGCCACCGAGTGCGGCACCTCCTGGCGGCAGTTCAGGAGCACCTTCTCGCGGATGAACTCGCCGACGAGGTCTTCGTCCGTCATGTCCGTATCCATGCCTTCGGGGAACCAGCGCGGACCATATGGCAGGTGTGCGCTCACTATATCGATGAAGGAATCGACATTGAAGCCTTCGCGGGCAGATACGACAAGCTCGTCGTCGAAGGGGGCAAGGGCACGGGCCGCTTCGAGCTGCTGCTGCACGGTCTCGGGCTCTGCCTTGTCTGCCTTTGTTATCACGAGCAGCTTGAAGGGAGCCTTCGAGGCCGCGACATGCTTTGCGACCCACTCGTCTCCCCTGCCGACCGGACGCGTCGCATCGATCAGGAAGGCCACGACATCCACATCGGCAAGCTCTGCCAGGGCGACCTTGTTGAGCTCCTTGCCGAGGGCATCCTTCGGCTTGTGGAGGCCCGGGGTATCGACGACGACGAGCTGGCAGCCGGGGCGGTCGATGACGGCACGCATGCGCTTCCTCGTCGTCTGGGCGACAGGAGAGGTGATAGCGATCTTCTCGCCCATGCAGGCATTGAGAAGCGTCGACTTGCCGACAGACGGCCTGCCGACAAGGGCGACAAAGCCGCTCCTGAAGTCAGAATCCTCCTCGCCTTTCGCCGGAGCTGCTGCGGCCCCGAACTTCTCCATCATTGCACGCTCTTCCTCATCGAGGTCGAGCCCGTCTTCATCCATCTCGTTCATGGGCACCTTCTTCTAGGTCAGGAGGGCATTCAGGAATACGATCGCGCCGGCAATAGCGACGATCACGGAGAGCACATAGACCGCTGCGGCCGCGATATCCTTCGCGTGTCCTGCAAGCGGATGGTATTCAGGCGAGACCAGGTCGACAACTGTCTCGATAGCGGTATTCATGAGCTCGGCAGAGATCACGCAGGCACAGCACAGAAGCACGATGGCCCAGGAAAGAGGATCGAGGCCCACGATGAAGCCGCAGACGATGACAAGAGCGCCTGCCGCAAGCATGACCTTGATGTTGCGCTCGGTCCTGAGCGTGAAGCGGAATCCCTGCATGGCGAAGAGGAAGCTCCGGCGGAAGGTCGGATGGTTTCCCTTCTGTCCGGGGATCATGCATCCTCCCGGTGCCTTGTAAGTATCACATGGCCCAGGTTCTCGTCGGTCGCGACCTTCTGGAGAAGCTCGTCCTCGCGGGCCTCCATGACCTCAGCCTCGTCGTCTGCGATATGGTCATAGCCCAGAAGATGGAGCATGCCATGCACGAAGAGGAGCCGCGTCTCATCGGCTGCGGTCGTGCCGAGCTCTTCTGCCTGGCGTTCGATATAGGCAGGGGCAAGCACGATGTCGCCGAGCTCGCAGGGCTCCCCGTCAGCCAGATCGGGGTCGTCTGGACGCTCGCATTCGAGCGAGAGCACGTCGGTCGCACGGTCCTTGCCGCGCCACTCGAGGTTGAGCTCATGCATCCTGTCATCGTCGACCACAGAGACCGACACGAGGCAGGGACGCGTCACCCCTTCCTCATCGAGCACGAGCGCAGCGATTCGCTCCATCTCGTCTTCCGCGATGGCAGGGGTCGTGCCTTCCTCCACATCGATGTCAACCTCATGCTCCATGGGGACCATCCTTCCTGGCTGCCTTGTCATAGGCTTCGATGATGCGTGCAACGAGCGAGTGCCTGACCACATCGGCACGGCCAAGATCGCAGAAGGCGATGCCCGGTATGCCGGAAAGTATCTGGCGGGCCGATTCCATGCCGCTTGGACCCTTGAGGTCGCGCTGGGTGCTGTCGCCGGTGACGACGAAGCGCGAATGGAATCCGAGGCGGGTCAGGAACATCTTCATCTGGACCGGCGTCGTGTTCTGCGCCTCGTCCAATATCACATAGGCATTCGAGAACGTGCGCCCGCGCATGAAGGCGAGCGGTGCCACCTCGATCGTCCCCTGCTCGACAAGCGAGAGCGTCGTCTCCTGGCCAATGAGGTCGAAGAGTGCATCGTAGAGGGGCCGCACATAGGGATCGATCTTCTCTTCGAGCGTGCCGGGAAGGTATCCCAGAGACTCCCCTGCCTCGACGACCGGACGGGTGAGCACGATGCGCTCCACCTCATGTCTTCTGAGTGCAGCCACTGCCAGCGCTACCGCGAGATAGGTCTTGCCCGTGCCAGCAGGCCCCGCTGCAAACGTGATCTCATGCGTGCGCGCTGCCTCGACATAGCGCTTCTGGCCCTCGGTCTTCGGCTTGACGGCGATGCCTTTCCAGCTCAAGAGGATGGCATCGCGCTCGCGCAGGAGCGGCGCGCCCTTCTCTGCCACCGCCGCAAGCGCCAGGTCCACATCGGTCTCGTTCGGAACCTCTCCCGCCTCGGCAAGCTGGATGAGCTGTGTGAAGACAGCCGTGAGGTCGTGAATCTCCTCAGGGTCGCCTTCGATGGAGACGACATTGCCGCGCACCGTGATGATTGCATCAGTGGCAGCTTCGATACGCCTGAGCAGGCTGTCGGCAGGCCCCATGAGAAGCGCTGCATCGACAGAATCAGGTATGGTCAGACGGACGTGTGTGGGCTCCATGCTCCTCCTTGCTGGTTCATCTCAAAGGATAGCGCGACTCTCGCCGAGAGCAAAGAGCGCGATATTCCTAGAGATGTTCGGCAACGACATGTCCCCGCTCATCGGAAGAGGCAATCCTCATGCGCTCGAGCGTATCCACAGGAAGCGCGGGGTCGACCTCTGCCTCGAAGAGGCCGCCTGTGACGCCTCTGCCCTTTGCCTGGACAAGCACGAGCTCTTCCTCGCCGACAAGGCGCTTCGCCTCAGCTGCGCGCATCTGGGCCGCCAGATCATGCATGCGCTTTGCACGCTCTGCCATGATGTGGGGATCGACCTGGTCGGGCGCCTCTGCGGCGGGCGTGCCGGGACGCTTCGAATAGCGGAAGATGTGCATCTTGGCGAACTGCATGCGCCGGCAGAATTCGAGCGACTCCTCGAACTCTTCATCCGTCTCGCCCGGGAAGCCGACAATGAGGTCGCAGCCCAGCGCCAGATGGGGAATCTTTGCCTTCGCAGCTCTGACAGCATTCTCATAGAGTGCCGTATCGTACTTCCTGCCCATCCGGGAAAGCACGGAGTCAGATCCTGACTGGAGGCAGATATGAAGGAAGGGGGCAATCCGGTCAGGATGCGCAGCCATCACATCGATGAGACGCTCGTCCACATCAGGCGGCTCGATCGAGGAGAGACGAATCCTGCCAACCGCGGTCTTCTCGAGGATTGCTTCCAGAAGCTCCGGCAGGCGGAGCTCTGTCCCCTCTTCCACGACATGGTACTGGCCCAGGTTGATGCCCGTGAGCACGACTTCCTTGGCGCCCATGGCAAGGGTCTTCTCGACCTCTGCGATGACCTGGCCAAGCGGCACGGAACGCCCGGCGCCACGTGCCTTCCAGACGATGCAGAACGTGCAGCGGTTGTCGCAGCCATCCTGCACCTTGATGCCAGGACGGGTCCTTCCGGTAGGCGTCGGGGCAGCGCCCGTGCAGGGCAGCGCATCGGTTGCCGTCTCCGGAAGCTTTGCAAGAACATGAGACGGCACCTCGGCCTTGAGCGGCACGACCTCGAGCGTATCGCCGAGCTCTGAGAGCTCGTCAGCAAAGAGGCTTGCCGCGCAGCCTGTCGCCACGACATAGGGCCTGTTCGGCAGGTTCATGGTATGGCGGAGGGTATGGCGGGTCTTCGCTTCGGCCTCGCCTGTGACGGCACAGGTGTTCACGACGACCGCATCGGCCTCTTCAGGCGTGCCTATCTGGCAGCCCGCCTCCTCGAGCGCAAGCGCAATCGTATCCGTCTCGACCCTGTTCACGCGGCAGCCCAGATTGATGAAGGCTACCACCGGTGCTTTCTCGCTCATCTACCGCCTTCCGAACGGATGCTTGCGGTGGCCTTCCTTTGCCTTGTGGCTCTCATGCGCCCGCTCCTTGGCATCCGCCTTCGCGCTCTTCGCCTGCCTCCGCTCGAGGATGCCCCTGAGCGCCTCTTCATCATCTTCGGTAAGGTCGTCAGGCACGGTCACACGCACGACGACGACAAGCGAGCCTCTTGCCTGGCTTCCCTGGCGCGGCATGCCACAGCGCGGGATGCGGATCTGCTGGCCATATTGGCAGCCAGAAGGAACCTCGACTTCGACCTTCTCGTCTGGAAGGATGCCGCCGATCTCCATCGTGCAGCCGAGCATCGCAGAGATTGCGTCGACGTCCTCGGTGCAGTAGAGGTCGTCACCCTGGCGCTGGAAGCGCTCATTGTCCTCGATATCGATGCTCACGACGAGGTTGCCGCCTGGAGCGCCGCGGAGTCCTGCCTCGCCCTTGTCCTTGATCGTCACGGTCTGGCCCGCATGGATGCCTGCCGGAATCTCGATCTTCACGCTCTCATGCGAAGGCGTCCTGCCCTGCCCCGAGCAGGTCTCGCAGGGGTGGTCGATGACCTGACCCGTGCCGCCGCACTCAGGGCAGACCGTCGTCGACTGCATCTGTCCCAGAATCGTGCGCTGCACGGTCGTGACGTGTCCGGTGCCATGGCACTTCGGGCAGGTCGTGGTCTTGCCGCCTTCGGCAGCGCCGGTGCCGTTGCAGTCGTCGCAGGGTGCGAGTCTCTCGTAGGAGATGGTCTTCGTGCAGCCCTTGGCAGCCTCTTCGAGCGTGATATGGAGCGTGATGCCCATATCGCGGCCGCGCGAGCGCTGCTCGCGGCGGGCCTGGCCACCACGGCCCTGGCCGCCGAAGAACGAGCTGAAGATATCGTCCATGCCGAAGCCATTGAAGATGTCCGACATGTCCACGTAGTCGGATCCGAAGCCAGAAGGCCCGTCAGGCGTGCCATAGCGGTCATAGTTCGCACGCTTTGTCTCGTCAGACAGGATGGTGTAGGCCTCGTTGACTTCCTTGAAGCGTGCTTCGGCATCCGGTGCCTTGTTCACGTCTGGATGCAGCTCGCGCGCCTTCTTCAGGAATGCACGCTTGATGGTACGGGCGTCAGCATCATGCTCGACCCCGAGAATCTCGTAGTAATCCTTGTTCGAACTCACACTCACCATACTCCCACAGCACAAAGCGAGGGGCGCGCTTGCGCCCCTCTGTAACTACCATGCAAGGTGTACCCACCAAAGCCGTGCGTCTTGCACGCGATAGGATACCTATCATTCGCTTCTATCAGTAGTGCGGCACCATGCGCGATCCATAGCCCGAAGCGCCGAGGCTTGCCGTGCACGAGACCATGGCCGTGATGAAGATGGCAATGAAGAGGCCCTGCACCGCCCCGTTCATCATCGCAGATCCCGCATTCTTCCACCACGTCTTGCCGTGGCCCGTGACGCCGCCCGAGGCAGCAAAGATGAAGCCGATGAGAGCAAGCACGACAATGAATATCCAGAGGCCGGAAAGCACGTCCATGAGGGCGCCGAAGACAAGGAACGGGATATCGAAGCCGAGCACCTGGAAGCCCATGGCCTGACGCGGCGTCAGGCGCTCTGCTGGCACGCCGACGCGGCAGACGAAGTCTCCTGATGTCTCGCCATTCGTGCCGGCGTTGCCCATGCCCTTGATACGGACCTCGTCCCCGTCATGCGATCCTGCCGGGATATCGACGACGAGCTCGGATGCCGTGAGGACGCGGCCCGAGCCTCCGCAGTCCGGGCAGGGGTCGACCACGACCTTGCCCGTGCCTTCGCACTCGGGGCAGACCATGTCCATCACGCCGAAGCCGAAGAGGCTCCCCAGATCGAGGTCGATGTGTCCTGTGCCGTGGCAGGTCGGGCAAGTCTCTGGATGCTCTGCAGCAATGGAGCCGGTACCGTGGCAGTGCGTGCAGCTCGTGTAGTGCTGGTAAGTCACGCCACGCTTGACGCCGCGCTTTGCCTGCTCGGGGTCGAGCTCGATATGGTAGACGAAATCGGCACCTGCCTGCGGGTTGAATGCACGCGACCTCTTGCTCTGCGTGCGCCTGCCCGAATAGCCATAGTTCATGCCGCCAAAAGGCCAGCCGCCCCAGCCGGCGAAGGGGTCGGTGCCATAGGGGCTGGCATATCCCTGTGTGCCAGGGGCAGCTCCCTGCGAGAACATGGAGCCGGAGCGCATCGCGTCATAGCGCTTGCGCTTCTCCGGATCGGAGAGCACGGCGTAGGCTTCGGAGACTTCCTTGAAGCGCTCCTCTGCATCAGGTGCCTTGTTCACATCGGGGTGGAGCTTGCGCGCCTTCTGCTGGAACGCCTTCCTGATCTCATCAGTCGATGCATCCTTCGAGACCCCGAGGATTGCGTAGTAGTCCTTTTCGTTCATGGATGCCATGGCTAGGCTCCTTGCTCAGTAATTCTCTCATCGATACGCACATGGCCTGATTGTATCCACGAAGGAGGCCAGAAAGACACGGAACGGCAAAGCTTTGCAGCTTCAGGACCTATAAAACAGCTTCTCTACACCGCAAGCGTGCGTGTCGGAGCCTCTCCCGCAAGATCCCAGAAGAGCTCGAAGAGCTCGTTTCCAAGAAGCCAGCCCCGTTCTGTGACCGCCAGGCCCTCTCCCAGAAGCCCTTCTTCCTGGGCCGTCTGGATAGCACGATCGAGCGTTCCTCCAAGCTCTGCACGTGCAGCAGCAAGGAGGCTTGCGTCAATCGGCTCGGACATGCGCGCCGCCAGCATGAGGTCCTCGGCGAGCGCCTGGCGCCGGTCGAGAAGCTCGATCGAGAAGTGGAGGCGCTGCAAATGCCCTTCTGCATAGTCCGGCCTTGTGGAGGTATTCCTGAGCCGCACGCGATAGATATCATCTGCGATATCGGGAAGCTGCGGCAGGCACGTGCGCAGCCGCCTATAGGCTGCTCGCGAAAGCATTCCAGAAGCGCCGGTGCCAATGCCGAGATAGTTCCTGCCGGTCCAGTAGGCCTTGTTGTGGCGACACTCATGGCCCGCCTTCGCATAGCTGGCGACTTCGTAGCGGTGGAATCCGTGCGTGCAGAGGGTCTTCTCTGCACGCTCCATGCGCCTGGCCTGGATGTCGGGATCGTTCCAGGAAGGGAGCTCCTCGCCGCCATAGCGCCGCCCGAAGGCCGTTCCCTCCTCGATCATCAGAGGATAGACGCTCACGTGGGAGACGTCCTGTGCAAGCACATCGCAGACGCTCCTCTGGAAGATCTCGTCGGTCTCCCCAGGAAGTGCGCACATGAGGTCGGCTGAGACTGAAAGTCCCGCCGATACGGCTGAGGAAAGCGCCTGGAGCGCCTCTTCAGCGCTATGGATCCTCCCGAGTGCCGCCAGCACTCCGTCGTCTGTTGACTGGACGCCGAGCGAGATGCGCGTAAGCCCTGCTTCCTTGAGGGATGAGACGAAATCCGCTGTGAGGGAATCGGGGTTGGCCTCTGATGTGAGCTCCAAGACGCCGAAAGATGAGAGCCGCTCCACGATGGGCAGAAGGCGTGCACCGAGATAGCTCGGCGTCCCGCCGCCGATGTAGGCTGTCTCGGTCCCCTCGAGAAGTCCCGCCTCTTCGAGACAGGAGAGCTCATGCAGGACAGAAGCGGCATAGGCATTCATGAGAGGATCCTCTGCACGCGTCGCCCAGGAGGCAAAGTCGCAGTAGGCGCACTTCCTCGCACAGAACGGGATATGCACATAGAGGGCAGACGCCGCATCTGCCTCTGTGTGCTCTTCCCAGACACTTTTCTCACGCACGGTCTTGGCCTGCTTCTGGGTTCGTGGCACCTGCCGCCTCGATGAGTTCGAGGTATTCCTCTGCGCTCTGGCAGTGCATGGCACGCTCGCGCCATGCGGCTGCATTCGGAAGCCCCTTGAGATACCAGCCGGCAAGGTTCCTTGCCCGCGCAAGATGCGCATCCGTTGCCTCCAGGAGGCGCACATGGAGCGAGAATGCGGCAAGACGCTCCTCAAGGCTGTGCGTCGGTGCAGCATCCTCTTCAGCATCGCGGAAGATCCAGGGGTTGCCGTAGGATCCGCGTGCAACCATCACCGCAGCGCAGCCACAATCCGAAAGCATCCTGCGTGCCGCTTGTGCTGCAAGCACATCGCCTGAGCCGATGACCGGAACCGAGACAGCAGCTGCCACATCGGCAACGGTCTCCCAGGAAGCCTTGCCGCGGTAGAGCTGCTTGGCATACCTGCCATGAACCGCAATCGCAGAGACTCCTACCTCCTCCATAGCCCGTGCAAACGGCACGGCAAGCTCCTCGCCCATATCGAATCCGCGGCGGATCTTGGCAGTGACGGGCACTTCCGTGTGCTCGCACACTGCACGGACGATCTTGGCCGCCGTTTCAGGGTCGCGCATGAGGGCAGAGCCTTCGCCCTTGCGCGTCACCTTCGGCACCGGGCAGGCCATATTGATATCGATGAGGGCAAGCTTTGATCCGAGCCGCTCGCTTACAGCCTCTGCCGCCTCTGCGAACTGGTCTGGCTTCGAGCCGAAGAGCTGCACCGCGATATCGGGCTCTGCCTCTTCGGGCACGACAAGCTCCCACGTCTTCTCTCCGCCGTAGTGGATGCCTGCGACAGAGACCATCTCGGTATAGGCAAGGCCGGCACCGCCTGCGCGTGCCATGAGCCTCCAGGCCGCATCCGTGACTCCTGCCATGGGAGCCATGAGGAAGGGATGGGACGCGAGGCGCTCGCGCAGGCTCTCCCCTTCTGCAAAAGGCTCGATATGGGAGGAGAGGCCGGCAGATGCTGCCCTATCTTCCAGAAGCTCTTGCGGTCTCATGCTCATTCGTCGTCCACCTTGAGGACGGCGAGGAAGGCTTCCTGCGGCACTTCGACCGTGCCGATGGCCTTCATGCGCTTCTTGCCTTCCTTCTGCTTCTCGAGGAGCTTCCTCTTGCGCGTGATGTCGCCGCCGTAGCACTTGGCAAGGACGTCCTTGCGGACTGCCTTCACGGTCGAGCGGCTGATGATCTTGTTGCCGATGGCGCCCTGGATAGGCACCTCGAACTGCTGGCGCGGGATGATCTCCTTGAGCTTGTCGCAGAGCCCTCGTGCAAGGTCGTAGGCCTTGTCCCTGTGGACGATGAAGGAAAGGGCGTCGACCTCCTCCCCTGCAAGCAGGATATCGAGCTTCACGAGGTCGGAAGTGCGGTAGTCGCCGATCTCATAGTCGAGCGAGGCATAGCCCTTCGTCCTGCTCTTGAGCTGGTCGAAGAAGTCGAGGATGAGCTCTGCCAAAGGAATATCGAAGTGGAGCTCGACCGACTTCTCGGAGAGATAGACCATGTCCTGCGTCGTGCCTCTATGGTCGACGACAAGCTGCATGACAGGACCCATGTACTCGGGCGGGACGATGACCTTGGCCTTGAGGTAGGGCTCCTCGATGTGGTCGATACGGGTCGGTTCGGGCAGGTCCTGCGGGCTCGTGATCTTCTCCATCGTGCCGTCCGTCTTGAAGACGTGGTATTCGACAGAGGGGCTTGTCGCTATGAGCGAAAGGCCGAACTCGCGCTCGAGGCGCTCCTTCACGACCTCCATATGGAGCAGGCCCAAAAAGCCGACACGGAAGCCGAAGCCCAATGCGACGGAGTTTTCCGGCGACCAGGTCAGGGAGGGGTCGTTCACCTTCAGCTTCTCGAGGGCATCGCGCAGGTTCTCGTAGTCCTTCGTGTCGATCGGGAAGAGGCCCGTGAAGACCATGGGCTTTGCCTCGTGGTAGCCAGGGCAGGCCTCGGCGCAGGGATTGTCTGCATCGGTGATCGTATCGCCCGTGCGCACCATCTCGGGGTCCTTGAGACCCGTCACGACGTAGCCCACCTCGCCGACAGAGAGCTCATCGAGCGGCGTCTCGAGCGGACGCTTGCAGCCGACACCGTCTGCCAGGAACTCGTCTCCGATCGCCATCATCTTGAGATGGTCGCCCTTGCGGATGTGCCCATCGAAGACGCGCACCGTCGCGACGACCCCACGGTACTCGTCGAAGTAGGAGTCGAGGATGAGAGCCTTCAAGGGCGCATTCTCATCTCCCTTCGGAGGAGAGATCAGGTAGACGATCGCCTCGAGCAGGTCATGGATGCCCTCTCCTGTCTTGCCGGACACGAGCACGGCATCCTCTGCAGGAATCGCAAGGTCGTCCTCGATCTCCTGCTTGACTTCCTCAGGGTGCGCCGACGGAAGGTCGATCTTGTTGATGCACGGCACGATATCGAGCCCGGCATTCATGGCAAGCGTCGCATTCGAGACGGTCTGTGCCTCGACGCCCTGCGTCGCATCGACGACGAGCACGGCTCCCTCGCAGGCAGCAAGCGAGCGCGAGACCTCATAGGTGAAGTCCACGTGTCCCGGCGTATCGATCAGGTTGAAGAGATACGTCTTACCGTCATCTGCGTCATACATGACGCGCACGGCGTTCGACTTGATCGTGATGCCGCGCTCCTGCTCGATGTCCATGGAGTCAAGCATCTGCGAGGTGAGATCGCGCTCCTCGACCGTATGGGTCAGCTCGAGGATGCGGTCCGATATCGTCGACTTGCCGTGGTCGATGTGCGCGACGATGGAGAAATTGCGGATATGGGAGGTATCTATGCTCATACGTCCTTCATGCCCTGCCTGGGCCCAGCATGGCTGCAGCATCATCTGCTGCGATTGTCTGGGCAGCTATGGATATTTCCAGATGTCAGGGCACATTCTAGCAAAGTGCACGTGATAGCTCGCTCGAGAGTCTGCTATACTCTCGTGGTTGACCTCGCCGTGTCCGGGTGCGGAACCCCACTTCCGACCCAAAGAGAGGCCTCATCTCAAAGCACTGAAAGGAACCGCACCGTGGCAAACATCAAGTCGCAGAAGAAGCGCATCAAGCAGGCAGAGAAGGCCCGCGTCCGCAACCAGGCAGTCCGCTCCGAGCTCAAGACCTACGTCAAGAAGGTCCGCGAGGCTGTGGCAGCAGGCGACGCCGAGGCTGCACAGACCGCTGCCTACGCAGCGAACCGCAAGCTCGACAAGGCTGCATCCAAGGGTGTCATTCACAAGAACCAGGCTGCCCAGCGCAAGTCGGGCGTCCAGAAGCTCGTGAATACCCTCCAGAAGTAGGCTTCTTCATTCCAGACAATGCAAAGGCCCCGGTGTGTGCTGGCACCGGGGCCTTTCTTTTGGACACTAGCCCTGGGCGATGCCCAGGACAAGGCGTACCATTGCATCCCTGGGGTCGGCTCCGCTCTTGAGGCCGGAATCTGCCTTGGCACAGGACTTCAAGGCAGAGACGAGCTCTTCGATCGTGAACCTCCTCGCCCAGCCCCTGAGGTTCTTCACCTGCCAGTCCTGCTTTCCGAGCTCTGCGGCAAGGCTTGCCCCGCTTCCCCGCTCATCGAGGCACTTCGCACAGATGAGCTCGCGTATCCTGCCCTCGAGATAGCTCAGAGATCCGATATAGCTTCCCTGGTCCATGCCGGAAAGCAGCTCAAGCGCGCCTTTCACGTTGCGGGCCGATACCGCATCGGCAAGCTCCCAGGGCTTGATGTCCTCCGTGCGCACGATATGCGCTTCGACGTCCCGAAGCGTCACATGCCCTGGCTCGGATGCCAGATTGCCGAGCTGGGAGATCTCGTTTCTGAGCAGCATGAGCGAGGTGCCGGAGCGCTTCACGAGCTCCTCTGCCGCATCGCGGTCGAGCGTGATGCCTAGCTGGGGTGCCACCTTCTGAACGAGCTCTCCTGCAAGCTGCCAGGGCTTCGGCGGCGTGCAGTCGATGACAGAATGCGCACCTGCTGCCTTCACGGCCTTGCAGAGCGCAGAGCGCGTGAAGCCCGATCCCTTGGGAAGTGCACCCACAACGAGCATGAGCACGGTCGTCGGGTTCGGATTCTTGAGATAGGAGACAAGCATCTCCTGAACGGGCTTGGCGAGCCTGTCTGCCTCCGAGACGATCACAAGACGGAAGGCATCGCCTGCAGGCATCGCATCGAGGCTTGCCTTGAGCGCATCGGGCCCGGCCACAGATCCGGCTGCAAGCTCGTCGAGATTGAAGGCAGCAAGGCCTGGATCGAGCTTTGCCTTCATGCGCCGTATTGCCTCTTCGCGCTTGATCTCGTTCGTGCCGATGACAAGATAGACCGGCAGGAGCGTACTCGCCTTTCCCATGGCTCCCCTTTCTGCTCTTCTCCATTCTGACGGAATCAGCGCTCCGTGTACACCGCATAGCCTTCCTCACGGGGACGTATCTCGACCGTGCCGACGTCCTTCGTGCAGAGGAAGCGCGCCTGTGCCCCTTCGAGCGTCTCGATGCACTGCTCCGTCGGGTGGCCATACTTGTTGTTCTCGCCGGCAGAGGCCACGGCCAGCTCGGGCGCAAGCTCCCGCGCCTCGCCTGCATCGATTGAAATCTCCGATCCATGGTGCCCTACCTTCAGGACATCGATGTCGCCGACCTCATCTGCAAACTGCCTGAGCTCGTCTTCCTCTCCATCGCCCGTCAGAAGTGCTCTGAAGGTGCCGCCTCCTTCTGGATGCTCGAGCACGAGCTCGATGGAGTCGCCGTTCTCCTCCCCTGTGACATCCGCCTTTGGCCAGACCATACGCATCGTGAAGCCGCCAGCATGGAGCACAGAGCCTGCAGAGATCTCCTCTGCATCCTTTCCGGTCAGCTCCTCGATCTCTCCTCTGAGCGTCTCGCTCATGGAGCCCTTGACGCCCTCGGCGACATAGACCGTGCCGACCGGAGCGACGCTTCCCAGATCCTTCACCCCGCCTGTGTGGTCGTCATGCAGGTGTGTGAGCACCACCGCATCGATATGGAGCACATGCGACTTCTCGAGCGTCTCTGCGACCGCGCCTTCAGGTCCCGTGTCAATAAGAACCGCTGCGGCTCCTTCCTGCACGAGAATCGCATCACCCTGCCCGACATCAAGGATGCAAAGCCGTGCCGGCGCGAAGAAGCGCCAGGAGACAATGAGGCAGGCAAGCCCGAAGGCGCAGGCGATAGCGGAACGCCGGAGCCAGGCCGAAGAGAGCTCGGGCCAGGCAGCAAGCCAGAGCGCAAGAAATGCCAGGACGACAATCTCTGGCACTGCTGTCGTAGCTGCAACCGAGATGCTTGCATAGGGCAGATGGGCAAGGAACCTGACGGCAGCAAGCGAGAATCCGGCAAAGAGATCCGCTCCTGCCATAAGCAGATGCGAGAGCCATGGGAGCGGGAGCATTGCAAAGGCGAGAAGCGCCAGTGCGATCATGCAGGAGAACGGAAGCGCAAGGACAAGATTTGCGAGAGGCGCCACGAGCGAGAATGTCCCGAAGACTTCTGAGGTGAGTGCCGCTGTGACAAGCTGGGCGGCAAGCGTCGCTGCAAGAAGCGCAAGCACATTCTGGCGCAGCTTTCCCAAGGCGCGCATGAGGCGTTTCGGCACACGATGGAGCCAGGGAAGCTCAGGCACGAGGAGCGTGAGCGCGTAGGCCAGATAGGATGCAAAGAGGCAGAGCCCGCAGACCGCGTAGACGCTCAGGAGAAAGCCGATATCGGCAGCGGATGCAGGAGATGCCCAGACGAGGATGAGGCCCACGAGAGAGACCGCTGAGAGCGCATGGCTCCTTCTGCCGGCAAGCACCGCTCCTGATGCAGCGCAGGCCATGAGCCAGGCACGCATCGCAGAGACCGGCAAGCCGCAGAGAACGACAAAGATGCCGGTGAGGGTGATGGAGAGCGCGATGCGCCACTTCGGCGAGAGCCGGAGCCACCCGAGGACGACCGCCAGGGCAGAGGCTATGACAGCAAGATGTCCACCCGAGACAGCGACAAGATGCGAGACGCCGCAGGCAGAGAAGAGATCGGAGAGCCCCTCTTCCTGGAGCGGCGCCTTGAAGCCCAGGACCGACCCCACTTCGAGCGCCCGCTCCGGCGTATCCGATCCAAGAAACGCGTCTTTGCCTGCGGTACGAATATGCTCTACCAGTGCGCGCAGTCCTTGAGGCTCATCCCTGCCGGTGATGCGGACCATCTTGACCGTGCAGCAGATGCCCTGTGCAAACGAGCTTCTCCCATAGTCATCGTCCGCAAGCGGCTTCATGCGCCCGATGCAGCGCACACGCTCCCCCGCTGTGAGCTCCCGCGAGCCAACAAGCCAGACATCGCCGACAGTGTGCCCATCCTCCTCGGCCGCAGCGCGGCAGCGCCAGCCGCTCGTCCCTTTCGAGCTGTCTCCCTCGACGACGAAGACAAGCTTCGAGGCGCTTGTTGCCTGAAGTGCCTCTGCCGCATCCTCCGTCCTGGCACAGAAGGCAGCAGAGGAGATGAGCGCCACGAGCGTGCAGGCAAGAACTGCTGCCGCAAGCATCTTCTGCCTGCGCAGGAACAGGAGCGCACCTACGACGAGCGATACGGCTACAGCTGCCTCCACCTCTGCACCTATGCCGTCCCACGGCAGGCACAAGAGCGCGAGCCTCGAGGCATAGATGGCAGAGAGCAGCGCCAGGAGCGTTTCAGGCAGAAATGGCCGCTCAGGCGGCTTCTGCTCCCTATACACAGATATTCGCCTCGAGCTTCGCGTACTTCTTCTCGCCTATGCCGGAGACACGCATGAGGTCCTCCTTCGAGCTGAAGGCGCCATGCTCTTCCCTGTCCTGCACGATTGCCTTGGCAGTCGATTCGCCGACGCCAGGAAGCGTCTCGAGCTCCTCGGCTGTGGCGGTATTGATGTTCACGAGGCCCGAAGATGCAGAATCGGAGGAAGAGGACGCCAAGGTGCTGGATGTGCCCGAAGAGCCGGCAGCAGAAGTGGAGCCTGAGGCAGTGCCAGCCGCTGAGGCAGCAGAGGAGGATGCCTCTCCTTCCTTCGGCACATGGATCTTCATGCCATCCTTGACAGCCTGCGCGAGATTGACGCTTGTGGTGTCAGCATCGTCCAGAAGCCCGCCTGCTGCCTCGACCGCATCCTTCACGCGCTCGGTCGTGCCGGCAATGTCGTAGACGCCAGGATGTGCCACCGCTCCGTCGATATCTACAAGCACCGGACTTGGTGCCTTGTCCTCCGAGCTGGCATCCGTGCTTGCAGATGCTGCATCTTTCGTCTCCTCTGCTGCAGGCGTCGAAGAGCTCACGGCTGCACTCTTGTCCACCGTGAAGGCAGAGGTCCTGATCGCTGCCGCAAGCGCCAGGAAGAGCGCCACCGCAGAGCCTGCCGCGATGAGCGCGCAGGCTGCCTTCCTGTTTCCAAGATTGAGCCGCGGCATCCGTGCCTTGAGCCTCGATGCTGTTCTGTCCTGAAGCCTTCTCTGTGCCATGAAAAAATCGCCTCCCTCTCCAGACTGGATGAGGAAGGCGATATGACAGACAGGATTGCGTTCTTCGGGCTGCCAGACATCTGGCAAAGATCTTGCGGAAGGTCGCAGAAGGCCAGCTCAGCCCTCTGACACGATGCCCTTCTTCTCCCACTCGGCAGGTGCGAGCTCCTCATGACGAACACGAAGCTTGCGGGGAGGACGGTAGCTTGGGCACTGGTCGAAGTCCACATACTCGATGTGGTCGACGAGATCCTCGATCATCGCTTCATGATCGAAGGAATCCCAGGCTTCGTGCACCTCGTCACGCTTTGCATGCGTCTCGGGACGGCGCGGCATGAAGAGCGTGCAGCAGTCAGGAGCCGTCTGGCAGCTGATATCATAGGTGCCGATCTGCTGTGCGCGCTCGATGATCTCCTGCTTGTCGGATCCGATGAGAGGACGCAGCACTGGCATGGATACGGTCTCATCCACAGCAGCGATGTTCTCGAGCGTCTGGGAGGCGACCTGTCCAAGCGATTCGCCCGTGACAAGTGCCTTGGCACCCTCTATGCGTGCTATGCGCTCAGCGACGGAGAACATGACACGGCGGTACGTGATGATGCGGAGCTTCTGGTCAACCGCAAGAGAGATCTCGCGCTGGCGCGCTCCGAAGGGCACCACGTAGAGACGGCCGACGACGCCGGAAGGCGCGAGGGCCTTGACGATATCCTGCGTGAGCCATTCGCTCGTATCGGACACCATGGGCCTGCCGGAGAAGTGGATGGGCACGCAGATGGCGCCACGGCGTCCGAGCATCCAGGTCGCGACCGGCGAGTCGAAGCCAGAGGACAGAAGCGTCACAACCTTGCCGGCAGTGCCGACAGGAAGGCCGCCTGCTCCCCTCTCGGAGACGGCGTAGACATAGACCGAGCCCTGCACGACGTTCACGTGGACCGTGACATCGGGGTTGTGGACGTCGACCTTCTTGTCAGGGAAGGCCTCGCAGAGGGCTGCGCCCACCTGGCGGTTGATATCGAGGGTATGGACCGGATAGTCGGTCGAAGACTTGTGTGCATGGACCTTGAAGGTGGAGAAGCTCCCTGCCTCGCCGAGAGAGACGATGGCAGCCTGGGAGTACTCCGCGAGGTCGCGCGGGCACTCATGGGCAAGCGAGACGCGGGCAACGCCCGGAACCTTGCCGATAAGGTCCTGGTAGTCGCGGGTCGCTCCGCCCTCGAAGGTCACGAGGATATAGCCGCAGATGCGCTTCACGCACTTGAGGGGCGTGTCGCGCAGGGCGCACTTCAGATTCGTCACGAGCTGGTTCTCGAAGATGGAGCGGTTCTTCCCTTTGAGGCCAATCTCGTGGTAGTGGACAAGACAGACGCGTTCGCTCATCAGAAGACCGACTTGTTTGCGCCCTTGATGGCCTCGTCGAAGTCATCCTTCACGAATCCGAGGGTGCCATCCTCGATCTCCTTCATTGCGATGGAGACAGGATCCTCGCCGGAGACGACGGTCGTGATATCGTCGAAGTCCTGGACGTCGACGACACGCAGATGCTGGCCGCGGATCATGTTGTTGATATCGCAGGCACGCTTCGATGCCATCGAGCAGAGCAGGAACGGGTTGTGCTCGGTCTTGTCGAGCAGGTTGTCGATTTCAGGCTTGATGACGGACATTAATGGGAACCTCCATCCATCTCGAACCGGCGCATCACAGAGCCAAGCTCCTGTGCCGCACGGTCAACAGTGTCATTGACGATACGCACATCGTACTGGTCCGCGAGCTCCATCTCGTGGCGGGCATTCTTGAGCCTGAGCTCGATCGATGCCTCATCCTCGGTGCCACGTCCACGCAGGCGCTCCTCGAGCAACTGAAGCGAAGGCGGCTCGATGAAGACGAGCACGGCATCCGGATAGACCTTGCGGACGTTGAGCGCTCCCTGGACATCGATCTCGAGCACGAGCGAATGCCCCTTAGCAAGGAGACGCTTCACTTCGCTCACAAGCGTGCCATAGAGATGCCCATGGACCTCTGCCCACTCGACGAACTCCCCTGCCGCGATGCGGCGGCGGAACTCCTCGTCAGACAGGAAATAATACGATGTGCCGTCGACCTCGCCGGGCCGTGGACTTCTTGTAGTAGCCGAAACCGTCAAGCCCAGGTCCGGGCGCTGCTTGCGGAGCTCTGCAAGCAGCGTGCCCTTTCCTGCGCCCGACGGTCCGGAAATGACAAAAAGTCGTGGTGTCGCGCCCACTACTTGGAGAGCGCTTCGATGAGCTGCTCGCGCTGGCGGGCACCGAGGCCCTTGACGCGGCGCGTGGAGGAGATGCCGAGCTCAGCCATGATCTTGGCTGCCTTGGCCTTGCCATAGCCCGGCAGGGACTCGATGAGAGCGCTCACCTTGAGACGGGCGGCAATAGGATCGTCGGAATCAAGGACCTCCTCAAGCGTGACCTGGCCGGTCTTGATCTTCTCGCGGAGCTCTGCACGTGCGTGGCGCGCGGCAGCTGCCTTCTCCAATGCTTCCTTGCGCTGCTCGTCGGTAAGTTGAGGGAGAGCCATTGTTCCTCCAAACTAGAAACGCATGCAGGCACCTCTTCTTGGTGCCGAAGCTGCTTCAAACCCATCATGCGATACTATAGTCTCGCAATCCATCAGGCATTTTGCAAGTGCAGATATGCCAAATATCGGGCTTTACGCAGGGACTTTACACAACTCCTACGAAATTCGCCCCGCTCTGAAGAAGCTTCTATGCACAGAGCTCAGAGACGATGGCTTCGAAGGCTGCTGCCGGGTCTTCAGCCTGCGTGATCGGACGTCCGACAACGAGCTTCGAGGCACCGGATGCGATAGCAGACGCCGGCGTCGCGATGCGCTTCTGGTCGCCTACGGCAGAGCCTGCAGGGCGCACACCTGGTGTCACGACGAGCGCATCAGGTCCCAGAAGCTCGCGGAGCTCATGAGCCTCCTGCGGAGAGCAGACCATGCCATCGGCTCCTGCACCATAGGCAAGCTTTGCAAGACGTGCAACCTCATTGGCAACAGAATCAGCCACGCCGATCGAGGCAAGGGCTGCCTGGTCCATGCTCGTGAGGACCGAGATCGCGATGATCTTCGTGCGCTCGTCGCGGTCCTTCGCTGCCGCCTCGACACCCTCGCGGGCTGCCTTCACCATCTCGGCACCGCCCAGGGCATGGACCGAGAGGATATCTGCACCTGCACGCGATGCTGCCTCGGCAGCGCCCCTGATCTGGTGCGGAATATCATGGAGCTTGAGGTCCATGAAGACCTTGAGGCCGCGCCTGTGTATCTCGGAGACGATCTCCGGTCCGCAGGCATAGTAGAGGGTCATGCCTACCTTGACCCAGCCCGCATGGCCAGAAAGCGTATCGGCGAGGGCAAGCGCCTCGTCGCGTCCGCAGTCGAGGGCGGTTATCACGGCATTGCGTGCTTCAGCTTCGCTCAGCATCTGCATGCTCCTATCACTTCGTGGATATCTTTGACACCCTGGGACTCTGCCCAGGCTTCGAGCTCGGAAAGAATGCGCGGTGCTGCCACAGGGTCGACGAGGTTGGCTGTGCCGACCGAGACAGCGGTCGCTCCTGCCAGCAGGAACTCTGCCGCATCCTCGCCAGTCATGACGCCACCGACGCCGTTGATCGGAATCTTCACGGCGTGTGCCGCTTCCCAGACCATGCGCACGGCAATAGGATGGATGCAGGGGCCAGAGACGCCAGCCATCGGCCGCGAGAGCCTGCTCCTGTACGTCCTCACATCTATTGCCATGCCCGGAATCGTGTTGATGAGCGTCAGGGCATCGGCGCCTTCTGCCTCGCAGGCACGGGCGATATCGGCGACATCGTGCGGCGCAAGCTTCACGAGGATCGGCCGCTTCGTATGCGGGCGAAGGGCACGGACGACTTCAGCTGCCGCTTCAGGCGTGGCACCCATGGCAGCGCCCCCGCAGGCGATGTTCGGGCAGGAGATATTGATCTCGAATCCCGCTGCGAAGGGCGCAAGCTCTTCGAAGAGGTCGAGCGCATCGATGTATTCCTGAATCGAGTGTCCTGCGACCTGGCAGATGACACGGCAGCCGCGCTCATCGAGCCCGGCGAGATATTCGCCATACTCCTCGACGAAGCCCTTGACACCCGGGTTCTGGAGCCCGACCGAATTCATGATGCCCGAGGTAATCTCAGCCAAGCGCGGTGCAGGATTTCCTGCCCACGGCTCGGCGGCGACACCCTTGCAGGTGATGGCGCCAAGCTCGGATACATCGAAGAAGCTCTCGAACTGGCGGCCATTGCCGAAGGTGCCAGAAGCGGTGCAGATGGGGTTCTGCATATGCACGCCGCCAAGATCGACATCCATCTTGACCTTTGTCATTTCCAGAGCACCTCCTCGGCATCGAACACGGGACCATCCTGGCAGCAGGCACGCACGGTGCCATCTGCCATCTGGACGCTGCACGTGTTGCAGGCACCGAACCCGCAGGTCATCATCCGCTCCATCGAGACCTGGCAAGGAATATGCGCTGCTGCTGCGACCTTCGCGACGCCTGCCATCATGGGCTGGGGCCCGCAGGTCATGACGACGTCGTAGCTATGCTTGCCCACAAGCTCCTCGGCAAGGCCTGTCGTGAAGCCGTGGTAGCCATAGCTTCCATCATCCGTTGCCAGGAACACTTCGCAGAAGCCACCACGGGAAAGCGCGCTCTCATAACCTGCCCCGCCATCATTGCCGCTCAGAGCCTGCGCTCCCTCCTTCCAGAGGAAGCGTTCGCTCTTGGCGCCCATCACGACATCGCAGTCGATGCCGCGTGCCTGGAGCATGCGGGCCGCAGCAAAGACAGGGGGAGCGCCGACGCCGCCAGCAACGAGAAGCGCACGCTTGGCGCCTTCTTGCGGCATCCTCCAGCCATGTCCGAGCGGAGCCAGAAGCGTCGAGCCCTCGCCCGGCTCGAGCGAGCAGAGACGGCGCGTTCCTTCGCCCACAGCAGCTACGATCATGCAGATCCAGCCACGCACCGGATCGGTGCGGTAGAAGGAGAGCGGGATGCGCAGGATATGGGAGGGGTCGCCCGGCACGGCGACATTCACGAACATGCCGGGCTTGAGCCCCTGTACGAGCTCGCCTTCCGTCTCGAGGCAGATGTCCCAGATATCCTCTGCCGCCTCATGCTTCCAGACAAGCGTGTATGGCGCGAGCTTTGGTCCTGCTGCCGCGCTCATGCGGGCGTCACCACACCGTCAGTGAGCGTGCGCTTGCCGGCGCAGAAGACATCGGATGCAGCACCGGTAAGATGCCAGCCGAGGAAGGCAGAGTTCTTCGCCTTGCCCTGCAGCCAGTCCTCGGTGACCTCGATCTCTGCAGCGGGATCGATAAGGGTAAGGTCTGCCGTGCTTCCTGCCTCGACCTTGACCGGCTCGAGCGTGAGCACCTTCCTCGGGTTCACAGCCATGACCTCGACAAGGCGGCTCCAGCTCATCTTGCCCGGAAGGACGAGCTTCGTGAGCATGAGCGGAAGCGACGTCTCGAGGCCGACGCAGCCGAAGAAGGCAATCTCCCACTCGCAGTCCTTCTCATGCGGTGCGTGCGGTGCATGGTCGGTGACGACGCAGTCGATGGAACCATCGCAGATGCCCTCGACGAGGGCCTCCATGTCGGCCTTCGTGCGCAGGGGCGGATTCATCTTGAGGTTCGTGTTGTAGGTCGGCGTGATGTCATCCTCATTGAGGAACAGGTGATGCGGCGTGACCTCGCAGGTGACAGGAAGTCCTTCCTTCTTGGCAGCGCGTACGAGATCGAGGCCCTTGGCCGTCGAGATATGGCAGACATGGAAGCGGCAGCCCGTGAGCTTTGCAAGCTCGATGTCGCGATAGATCTCAAGCTCCTCGCCGAGTGCCGGCCAGCCGAACATGCCGAGGCGGGTCGATGCCTTGCCTTCGTTGATGACACCGTTCGTCGTGAGCGAGTCGATCTCGCAGTGGGCAAGCACGGCACGGTCGAACTGCGACACATACTCCATGCACGTCCTCATCATGCCGGCGCTCTGCACGCCGTGTCCGTCATCAGAGAAGGCAGCTGCGCCCTCCACGACCATATCGCCAATCTCGGAGAGGGCCTCGCCCTTCTCGCCACGCGTAAGTGCTCCGATCGGGCGGATATGCACAAGTCCTACATGCTTGCCGCGGTCGATCTGGTAGCGGATCTCTGCTCCCGTATCGGTCACCGGGTCCGTATTCGGCATCGTTGCGACATCCGTGAAGCCGCCGTGTGCTGCAGCACGGGAACCGGTATCGATGGTCTCCTTGTACTCGAAGCCAGGATCTCTGAAGTGGACATGCATATCCACGAGGCCCGGCACGAGGTACTTGCCGGACGCATCGATGACCTCAGCGTCAGCAGGCGGCTCGAGGCCCTGGCCGACCTCTGCAATCTTGTCTCCATCGATAAGGACATCGGCTACGCCGTCAAGTCCGACCTGCGGGTCGACCACATGCGCGCCTCTAAGCAGAAATGCCATTGTTCTCTCCTCCCAGGAGCAGGTACATCTCGGCCATGCGGGTAAGGACGCCGGCATTGACCTGGTTCAGGATGCGCGAACGGCTGCAGTCGGCCACATCCGCATTGATCTCCATGCCGCGGTTCATGGGACCCGGATGCATGATGATCGCATCGTCCTTCATGCGGTTCACGCGGGTCATATCGAGGCCGTAGAGGCGATTGTACTCGCGCCTCGACGGAATGGCAGCACCTTCCATGCGCTCGAGCTGGACACGGAGCATGTAGATGACATCCATATCCTCGATCACATCGTCGAAGTGTGCCGTCTGGGGGCAGCCGAACCAGTCGGGATCGTCGACCTGGAAGGTCGGAGGACCGACGAGCGTGACCTCGGCACCCATGGTCTTGAGAGCGGGTGCCAGAGATCCGCAGACGCGGGAGTGGGCGAGGTCGCCGACGATTGCGACCTTGAGGCCATCGAGGTGTCCGAAGTGCTTCCTCATCGTATAGAGGTCGAGCATGGCCTGGGTCGGATGCTGGTGCTTGCCGTCGCCGGCATTGATGACGACAGCATCGGTGTTCTCTGTGATGCGCTGTGGTGTGCCGGCAAGGCGGGCACGGCAGACGAACATGTCGACATTCATGGCGGAGATCGTTTGGATCGTGTCGGCAAGCGACTCGCCCTTCACGACCGAGGACGTGGAGCCGCCCATCGAGAGGGAGTCTGCCGAGAGACGCTTCTCTGCGAGCTCGAAGGAGCTCTTCGTGCGCGTCGACGGCTCGAGGAACAGGTTCACGATCGTGCGACCACGAAGTGCCGGGACCTTCTTGATCGTTCGGGAATTGTTGACGGACTCGAAAGCCTGGGCGGTATCGAGTATCTGGGTGATATCGTCAGCCGTCAGGCTGTACGTATCGATGAGATTCTTTACAGACAGCATCAGTGAACGCCTCCATCGCTGGGTTCGTCTGCCTTGTTCCAGATCTCCACAGCGGTGTGGGAATCGAGCGGCTCTATGCAGACGCGGACATCCTCTTCACGGGAGGACGGCACATTCTTTCCGACATAGTCGGCACGGATCGGAAGCTCTCTGTGGCCACGATCGACCATCACGGCAAGCTGCACCGACTTTGCGCGGCCGTAGTCCATGAGGGCATTGAGGGCAGAGCGCACCGTGCGGCCCGTGTAGAGCACATCGTCGACGAGGATGATGTCCTTGCCCTCCACGCTGAACGGGATGTTCGTCGCATGGACCACCGGGGCAGAGTTGATGCCGAAATCGTCACGGTAGAAGCTGATGTCAAGCGAGCCGAAGGGCGGCTTCACATGCTCGATGTCCTCGATGGCATCGACAAGACGATGCGCAAGGATCTCGCCGCGGCGGATGATGCCGACGACAGCAATGGTCTTGGCTCCCTCGTTGTGCTCGATGATCTCATGCGCAATGCGCACGATGGCGCGGTCCATGGCCTGAGCATCCATGATGACCGCTTTGGGTTCCTGCTCCATGAGTCTCCCTCCGATAAAGCAAAAGGTGCCCGTCCGCCTTATGGCGGCACAGACACCCCGTCTTTTCGCTTCATGGAGAGATCCCATAAGGAAACCGCTCTTTATGTAGCGCCTTTCGGGCATCTCGTACCGCGCATTAAAGGCTAGAGACAGGATACTCCCTACCTTAGCCCGGCACAACAGAAAACATCATCTACAGAACGAAGAAAGGCATCCCCAAAGCTCAGCATGAAAAAGAGCCCCGCAGCATCTGCTGCAGGGCTCTCCAAGATGATGCCAAGCTCTTTCTGACTACTGGCCGAGATGACGATAGGCATTGCAGACTTCGTCGACAGGACCGAGCATACGCTGCTGGCCCTTCTCGATCCATATGACCCTCGAGCAGATGCGCTCGACAAGATCTATAGAATGGGAGACCAGAAGGACCGTCGTGTTGTCGTTCTGCACGAGCTCGTTGATTCTCTTCTCGCACTTCTGCTGGAACAGGAAGTCGCCGACGGAGAGCGTCTCATCGACGATCAAGATATCGGGATCCGTAATCGTCGCGATTGCGAAGGCGATGCGCGCCACCATACCAGAGGAGTAGTTCTTGAGCGGCATCTCGAGGAAATCCTGAAGCTCTGCGAACTCGACGATGTGGTCGAATTCCTGGTCGATGAACTCCTTGGAGTATCCCAGAAGTGCACCGTTCAGATAGATGTTCTCCTGAGCCGTGAGCTCCATATCGAAGCCTGCACCGAGCTCGATGAGCGGGGCTATCGTGCCATTGACCGTGCACGTGCCCTCAGATGCCTCGAGAACGCCTGCAATAATCTTGAGCATCGTCGACTTGCCTGAGCCGTTCGTGCCCACAAGACCGAATGCCTCGCCCTTATGTACATCAAACGAAATGTGGTTGAGAGCTCTGAATTCCTTGAAGGACAGCTCGTGCTTCATGATTGCGATGAAGTATTCCTTGAGGGAGTTGAACTGTTCCGATGCGATGTTGAAGATCATCGATACATCGTCGACGCGCACGGCGATATCGTCTGGAAGCTTGTTGTCAGCCATGGGTCTCCAATGCCTAGATGTAGAGGATGAACTTGTGCTCGTGGCGATGGAACACGACATAGCCAAGAGCGAGCGATGCAAGAGCCCAAACGACGCAGCGGATGACCAGGCTCAGCGTTGGCAGCGTCTGCCAGAGCAGGATGTCGCGGATGAACGTGACATAGAGATAGATCGGGTTGAAGGACTCGAAGACCTGCATCCAATGCGGAAGGATGCTTGCCGGATAGAAGAGTGGCGTTGCATAGGTCCAAGCCGTCAGGACAACGCTCCAGAGGTGGATCACGTCGCGGAAGAATACCGCAAGCGCAGAGAGCAGGAGCGAAAGGCCAATCGAGAACAGCACCAGAAGGACAAGCGCTACCGGCAGAAGGAGTGCCAGAGGCGTCAGAGGAATCTGGAAGAAGAGCATGACGATGAAGATAGCGATGAGAGAGAATACATAGTTCACAGCAGCAGAGAGGACCTTCTGCACCGGGAACACATAGCGGTTTATCTTGACCTTCTTCAGGAGCGAAGCAGCGCCGATGATCGACGTGAGTCCCTGGCTCGTAGCATCGCTCATGAGCTGGAAGGCGGTGTTGCCGAGAATGAGGTAGAGCGGATAGCAGCCGATGGAATCGTCTGCATAGCGCATGAAGGTAGAGAAGACCGCAGACATGACAATCATCATGAGGAGCGGGTTCAGGACAGACCATGCGACGCCGAGGACCGAACGGCGATACCTGAGCTTGAAGTCCTTGCTTACAAGCTGCTGGATGATGAAGCGATCGCGCTTCGCAGGAGGATACCAGGCATCCTTGCCCGATATGAGTTTCCCGCTCTTTGTAGCTGCGCTGGTAGCCAAGATGCCTCCGTTGCTACGCATTGTTCAATGAAATCAAGCTATCGTAAGTATGCTAGCACAGCCCCTGCATCCTCTGATATGGCCTGTCGGCTGAGTGCACACAAGCTCGACGTTTCTGCAGGCAGTTTATACAATCCTTGAACACCGAAAGGCAGCCCTGTCGGTTTGCAGGCAGCCAGAGCGAACTCGATGAAAAAAGAGCCGAACACGAAGTCCGGCTCTGAATTCTCTGGCTCCCCGGGTAGGGTTCGAACCTACGACACACTGATTAACAGTCAGTTGCGCTACCACTGCGCCACCGGGGAATATGTCACTGCGTCGGTGCGCAAATACTTAGTATAGTGTCTTCGGATTCCTTTGCAAGCTTTAAATTTCAAAA